>JAFDXS010000074.1 GCA_018267795.1 Bacteroidota bacterium
GGTAAAGAAGTGTAGATTTTTAAAATATCATTGACCGTATGTTTCCATTCCATTTCAAGTCCCGCTACGCTATGCCAGATATTGCCTTTCTCTTTATAGCTGGCACCATGCTCTGCTACTATATTCAGTGATAGGTGACCTAACCAATGATCTAGCGTGCCCTTGTCGCGACCGCTTATAATGACGAGGTTATTACGTGTGTCGGAAGTCAGTTGCTCAAGTATTTGCAATATCTGTGCATCCGGGTATGCATCTTCTGGCCTCTTGTTAAATGGTACTAAAGTGCCGTCGTAGTCAAGGAACAGGAGGCGCTTTTTAGAATAAGTATAGCGAATGTCCAATGTGTGGTATATGGCTGGGCTGATGAGCGTACAGTTGTTTTGCGCACGCTTATTTTTAATGGTGTTCAGGCTCTTCAGCATTTTTTGCGCCCAGCTGAAGATGTCATTTTGTTGCACCTTTTGCTGCATTTTCAACATTCTGTTGCTGCGTTCTTCCTGCGGCATTGTCAACCCCTCATGTATGGAATCTGCAAAGATCTCCACATCATTAGGGTTGATGAGTATTGCTTCCTTCAGTTCTCTTGCAGCACCGGCAGACTCGCTTAAGATCAATGCTCCATGTTTATGAACATTGCTGGCTACATATTCCTTGCAAACCAGGTTCATGCCGTCAATAAGAGGAGTAACAAGTGCTAAGTCGGCTGTTTTATAAAGTGCTGATAAGAGATTGGGTGGGAAGGAACGATAAAAATGACGAATGGGCTGCCAGCTGATTGTAGCGTATTTGCCGTTGATATCACTAATCAGGCGATCCATTTCGCGTTTCAGTGCTCTGTAATTCCGCGCGTTATCTCTGGATGGCACTACTAAATGAATGAATGTTACCTTTTGCCTCCATTCAGGGTATTGCCTCAGGAATAGATCAAAAGCTTGTAAGCGCTGAATGATGCCCTTACTATAGTCGAGGCGGTCTATTGAAATAATAATTTTAGTACCTATTAGTTTTTCAAGCTTCTGTGCGATCTTCTTGGTTGCCTCGTGCGCTGACAGATCATTATACTTTTTGTAATCAATGCTTATAGGGAAAGCCTCTACACACACCTTGCGCCCTTCGAAGAGAAACTCATTATCCTGAACGTTTAGCTTTAAAATTCTATTAGCAGAATTTGTAAAGTGCTTTGTATCATCTTCCGTTTGAAATCCTATCACATCTGCACCCATTAGGCCGCTCAATATTTGCTTTTTCCAGGGAAGGGCACGGAAAATTTCATAAGAAGGAAAAGGTATATGCTGAAAATAACCGATTGTAATATTTGGTATTGCAGTACGTAATAGCTGCGGTAATAACATTAGGTGATAATCATGTATCCATATTATATCGCCGGCGCTTGCAAATTTTAAAATTTCATCTGCAAATTTTTTGTTTACTGACACATAACTCTCCCAGTATTCCGGATTGTAATTGCTATAAGTAGGGAAGTAATGAAAAAGTGGCCATATAGTTTCGTTAGAGAAGCCGTCGTAAAAATTATTGATTTCTTTTTGATCGAGGAATATTGGGTGTAACTTCTGCGATGCCAACTCTTTAATAACAGTTGGTTGCAGATCCGACTGCACGTCGGCACCGGGCCAGCCTATCCAAATATTGTCGTATTCAGTTAAAACGCAGCTAAGGCCAGTTGCTAAACCACCCTCGCTATTCTGATATGTTATTTTTCCTTCTGTAAAACCGATTTTTATTGGTAGCCTATTCGACACATTTATTATACGACCATTACTGTACGCGATATCCTTCATTCTATATCTCCCTTTGTTATTAATAATAAAAAAGAGTGCCAATGCTGCTGAATAATTATTTATGTATTTTATGGTATATATAACTTGTTGGTGCTGCTTTTTCCCATTTAAGAAATTATGTGAGTATAGTAGCTAAATAGACTAAATAGTATAAGTGATTAAGCATGTTTAACATGCAAATATTCCAGACTGGTATAATAATAGGTTTCAATGTTTTATAGAATTTATAAAACGGTGACACGCGTTCTTAGTTAAAGACTAAGCTATAGAGAGAATGTTTTTCACAAATTTATTGAGTTATGATTTGTCTTCCCGTATATGTTCAAGTGCCTGTAACGGCAGTTGTTGTAACAAATGATGATTATTTGCCCCAATAAAGTATAGAACAGATAAATAAAGAGAATTCCCCCAAATAATACGTTAATAAACTGATGTATTTATCGAAATGTGACAAAGGGACAAAAAGTATATGGTATGAATTTTATAACAGTATTAATCAATTTATTAAGCGCTTACCAAATATTAAAATACTACAAACCAGTAATAAATGATCAGCTCTGCGGGAAAAAAAAGAGTGATAATCAGTAACGTTTTGCCAAGTGTGGATGATGGTTTATTTCCGGCAAAAACAATCATTAATCAGAAATTAAATATAAGTGCAGACATATTTGCAGACGGACATGATGAGATAGCAGCAAGTGTGTTAATAAAATACAGCAGCGAAAAGCTGTGGAAAGAATATCCATTAGCATTGGTGAATAATGATCATTGGATTTATTCTTTTGTACCCGAGAAAATAGGAACTTATCAATTTCAGATACTTGCGTGGATAGACGCTTTCGCTAGCTGGAAAAACGGCTTTGAGAAAAAGTATAATGCAGGACAGGAAGTAGATGTGGAACTAAAAATTGGTGTCCAGATAGTTGAAGGCGCTCTTAAAAATGCAACGGGTAAGAATAAAGCTCAATTACAGCAATGGTTAAGCTTACTGAATGAAACAGAAGGCATTGAAGAAAAAGGAAGCCTTATTAAGAATAACACAATTACCGAAGCATTATATAAAAGTAAAGATAAAAGCAGGGTAACTACTTATCCCAGGATATTTGATATAACAGTTGAACGGGAACGGGCAGGCTTCAGTACCTGGTATGAGTTATTTCCGCGTTCTGCTTCAGCGGAGCCAGGTGCCCACGGTACGTTTAGCGATGTTATCAAGATTTTGCCTCGCATATCCCGTATGGGGTTCGATGTGCTTTATTTTCCACCGATACATCCTATAGGGAAAGTAAATAGAAAGGGAAGAAACAATTCGCTAAAGGCAAATGATGATGACCCCGGTTCTCCATGGGCTATAGGAAATGAAAAAGGGGGACATAAAGAAATCCATTCACAATTAGGTACGATCAAGGATTTTAAAAAACTAGTGCAGGAAAGTAAAAAATATGGACTTGAGGTGGCTATGGATATTGCGTTTCAATGTGCGCCCGACCATCCTTATGTTTTAAAACATCCCTCCTGGTTTAAATGGCGGCCGGACGGTACCGTGCAGCATGCCGAGAATCCGCCGAAAAAATACGAAGACATATTACCTTTCAATTTTGAAAGTGAGGATTGGGAAGGATTATGGAAGGAGCTGAAAAGCGTAATTGAATATTGGATAGGTACAGGTGTTTCTATTTTTAGGGTAGATAATCCACATACTAAGGCTATTCCTTTTTGGGAATGGGTGATTAAAGAAATTAAGAACCAATATCCCGAAACTATATTTCTTGCTGAGGCGTTCACCAGGCCAAGGATTATGGAACGCCTGGCGAAGATTGGGTTCACACAATCCTATACTTACTTTACCTGGCGACATACAAAGAAGGAACTGGAAGAGTATGTTACAGAATTAACACAAACAAACCTGAAGTATTATTTCCGCCCAAATTTCTGGCCTAATACGCCGGATATACTAACACCGGAACTGGCTGCAGGAAAGGAAAATGGCCATATCATTCGCCTGTTGCTGGCAGCAACATTATCCTCAAGCTATGGAATATATGGGCCTGTTTATGAGCTGAATATCGATGAGCCTATGCCAGGCAAGGAAGAGTATATACATAATGAGAAGTATGAGATAAAGCACTGGAACTGGGATTTTTATACCAAGACTTATGAAATAATAAGCAGGATAAACAGAATTAGAAAAGAAAACGCTTCGTTGCACAGCACGATTAATATAAAATTTGCTGAGACAACTAATGAACAGATTATATGCTATGTGAAGTATGATGAGGATTATAAGAATGTATTAATAATTGCAGTAAACCTCGATCCCCGTAATACCCATAGTGCAAATATTAAACTGCCATTACTGGAAGGTTTTGAGTGGGATGATAATATTACCGTGCATGATCTGCTAAACGGAGATAAATACCACTGGAAAGGCGACTGGAACTATGTTGAATTAAATCCCTATGATATGCCGGCCCATGTATTAAGGGTTGCTGTAAACAATACTATATGACTGAAAGGAAACCTATAATAGATGACAACCTGCACTGGTATAAAGATGCGGTAATATATGAACTGCATGTAAAAGCATTTCGCGATAAAAACTGCGATGGTATAGGTGATTTTGAGGGATTGCTGGAAAAGCTTGACTACCTGCAAAACCTGGGTATTACTGCAATATGGTTGCTGCCATTCTATCCGTCACCCTTAAGAGATGACGGCTATGATATTGCGGACTATTATAGTGTGAACCCCGCGTATGGAAATATTAAGCAGTTTAAAAAACTACTGCATGAAGCGCACAATCGTAACCTGAAAGTAATTACAGAACTGGTTATTAATCATACATCTGACCAGCATCCATGGTTTCAGAAAGCAAGGCGTGCGCCTAAAGGCTCGCCGGAAAGAAATTACTATGTATGGACAGATAACCCTGAACAATATAAAGACGCCCGCATTATATTTCAGGACTTTGAATCATCTAACTGGACCTGGGACCCTATAGCCCAACAGTACTATTGGCACCGGTTTTTTCACCACCAACCTGATCTTAATTTCGATAATCCTGCCGTACAGGATGAGGTGTTTAAAATGATTGACTATTGGTGTGGCATGGGAGTGGATGGCTTCAGACTTGATGCGGTACCGTATCTTTTTGAACGGGATGATACGAATTGTGAAAACCTTCCGGAAACACATGATTTTTTAAAACGCTTGCGTAAACACGTAGATGAAAAATTTCCAGGCACTCTATTGCTTGCAGAAGCTAATATGTGGCCGGAGGATGCCGCTTACTACTTTGGCAATGGCGATGAGTGCCACATGAATTATCACTTCCCTGTAATGCCGCGCATGTTTATGGCCCTACAGATGGAAGACCGGTACCCGATAGTTGACATCTTCGACCAAACGCCCGCCATACCGGACACCTGTCAGTGGGCAATATTCCTTCGCAATCATGATGAGCTGACCCTGGAAATGGTAACAGATGAGGAGCGCGACTACATGTACAAGGTGTACGTAAAGGATCCTAAAGCCAGGATAAACCTTGGTATCAGGCATAGGTTAGCGCCGCTGATGGATAATAACAGGGCAAAAATTGAGCTGCTGAATTACCTGCTTTTTTCACTTCCGGGCACACCGGTAATATACTATGGAGATGAAATAGGAATGGGTGATAACTTTTATCTTGGTGACAGGGATGGTGTGCGTACGCCTATGCAATGGACTGTAGACCGAAACGCAGGCTTTTCAGAAGCTAATCCACAACGCCTGTACTTGCCTGTAATCCTTGATCCCCTCTATCATTATGAATCGGTGAATGTAGAGATAGAGAACCGCAATACATCATCGCTTCTCTGGTTTATGAAGCGGTTAATAAATACCAGGAAAAAGCATAAAGCATTTGGCAGGGGAGACATGAAATTTGTAAATACGGAAAACCCTAAAGTGCTTGCCTTTACACGTGCTTATGAAGATGAAATAATGCTGGTAGTTGTAAACCTTTCCCGTTATTCCCAACCGGCAGAGCTTGATCTTTCTGAGTATAAAGGCTACAAACTGGTAGAGGTGTTCAGTAACAACAACTTTCCATCCGTGAAAGGGGAAACACCTTACTTTTTCACATTATCACAATATGAATGTCAATGGTTTTCATTGAAAGATGTGAGCCATCCTGAACACAGGCAATCATTACCCATAATAGAAATGAAAAAATGGAGTGATGTAATGACGGGAAGGGTAAAGGAAACTCTTGAAAATAGCATATTGCCCGACTATTTAATGAAGATGCGCTGGTTTGGCGGGAAGGCCAGGGGTATACAAGGCCTGAGAATCATTGGGCAAAGTGTAATAAACATTGATAGCAATAACGTGGTAATGCTGCTGATAGAAGTAAGCTATACCAGCGAATTACCTGAAATATACCAGTTGCCACTAACTTTTGCCATAGATACCCAGGCAGCAACGATAAAAGAAAATTATCCAAAGGCCATTGTATGTAATGCAAAGGTGGGTAATGAAACAGGAGTTCTATACGATGCTTTGTTTAGCGAGGCGCTACAGCAGGAGATTGTTAAACTAATGGGAGGCAACGCGAAAGCAACGGCGACCGATAACGACGAAATAATATTTACAGGTAACAGGCACCTTAAAGCATACCTGAAAGGGAAAGAAAAAATAAAATCGAGAATACTTGCAGCTGAGCAAAGCAATACTTCAATAGTTTATGACAGCGCTTATTTCCTAAAACTATACAGGAAGGTAGACAGAAGTATAAACCCCGATGTAGAAATAACAAGATTCCTCACCGAAAAAGCAAAGTTTAAGCATATACCTGCCTATGTAGGCACTATTGAATGGGATTCAAATAACGGATCTATGGTGCTGGGTATGATGCAGGAAATGGTAGATAATAATACAGACGGGTGGAACTTTATGCTCGACAGGCTAAGCAGCTTTAATGAAAAGATACTTTCAGACCCGAGGTTGCAGATGTCTAATGATGCAAAAAAGACGAGTGTTAAGCCTATTACTTATGATAACCTTAGCACAGAGATAAAAGAACTACTCGAGACACCTGTGACAGAGCGAGTAAATTTATTAGGCGAAAGAACTGGTGAAATGCACCTGGCATTGGCATCATCTAATGACGATGCAGCATTTAAACCAGAGCCGTTCTCTCTGCATTATCAACGTTCACTTTTTTCTTCTTTCCAATCTCTTGTGAGGAAAACATATCAGACATTAGTAAAAACGCTTAATAAGCTACCGGACGATGTGCGGCAGGAGGCTGAAGAAGTGTTGCAAATGAAGGACGAGATATTGCTCCGATTCCGGGCAATCTACAAGAAAAAATTTGATGTATTAAAAATACGGGTACACGGAGATTATCATTTAGGGCAAACATTATTTACCGGCAAGGATATTCTTATCATAGACTTTGAAGGAGAACCGGCAAAAACCTACAGCGAACGACGACTAAAACGTGCAGCATTGCGAGATGTTGCGGGTATGATACGCTCTTTTCATTATGCAGCCTATGGCAGTCTGTTTTTAAACAACAGCCTCCATAAAGAAGACATAAAAAAACTGGTGCCTTATGTAGAGCAATGGCAGCATTATATGAGTGGTCTTTACCTGCAATCATATTTGCATACAGTAAAGGATAGCATGCTGGTGCCAAAGGAAAAAGAAGACATGCAGATAATGCTGCAGACTTACATACTGGAAAAGGCCATTTACGAACTTAATTATGAATTAAATAATCGTCCTGACTGGGTGATAATTCCTCTAAGGGGTATCAAAGCGATTATGGATCAGAAATACATAGATTGATATGGGAAACAAGGAGCTAAAGAAGCCAGCCCTTAAGAAGGAGAATAAAATATCACCTGATATTATATATACCTCGTTGTGGACGGATTATGATGTCAATCTATTTAAGGCTGGCTACCATTACCAGCTATACAATAAGTTTGGAGCGCATATAATAAAGGTAGACGGTGTACAGGGCACTTGTCTTTCGGTTTGGGCGCCCAACGCTAAATACGTATCTGTTATTGGCAACTTTAACGGCTGGAACAGGTGGACTCATGCCATGCATGCCCGTTGGGATGCTTCAGGTATTTGGGAAGTTTTTATACCGGAACTGCAGCAGGGGGAGTATTATAAATATTTCATAGAAGACAATAAAGGCTATACTGTGGAAAAAGGTGATCCCTATGCTATACATTGGGAAACGCCACCCGCTACTGCATCTGTGATATGGGAAAGAGACTTTAAATGGACTGATAAAAAATGGATGGAAGACAGGAGTAAAAACACCTGGCTTGGCAAACCCCTATCCATCTATGAGCTGCACATAGGCTCCTGGAGAAGGAAAGATAACGGCGCCTACCTAACCTATATAGACCTCGCAGAAGAGTTGCCAGCCTATTTAAATTACATGGGCTTCACGCATGTAGAGCTAATGCCTGTAATGG
>JAFDXS010000750.1 GCA_018267795.1 Bacteroidota bacterium
CACACCTTCGTTACCAACCTTAGCCATTGCCTGGGCTATCAGCTTACCTATAGCGCTGTCATTATTAGCAGAGATAGATGCAACCTGTTCTATTTTCTGGTTGTCATTACCTACTTTTTCCGATTGTTTTTTCAGGTTTTCAACCACAGCAGTCACAGCCTTGTCTATACCACGCTTCAGGTCCATTGGGTTAGCACCTGCAGCTACGTTCTTCAGGCCTTCGCTTATTATAGACTGAGCCAGCACAGTAGCAGTAGTAGTACCATCACCTGCTATATCAGCAGTTTTAGATGCTACTTCTTTCACCATCTGGGCACCCAGGTTTTCTATAGCGTCTTCCAGTTCTATTTCTTTAGCCACACTCACACCATCTTTAGTGATGCCGGGAGCGCCAAATTTCTTTTCTATTACCACATTGCGGCCTTTAGGACCCAGTGTTACCTTCACCGCATCTGCTAAAGCATCAACGCCGCGCTTCATTTTATTGCGAGCTTCTATATTGAAGAATAATTGCTTTGCCATAATATTGATTTGATTTTTTTAATGATTTAAAAAACTTTTGAAATCTCTACCGTTCCAAAAACAGCAATTTTTCAATTTAAACGATAGCAAGTATGTCGCTTTCGCGCATTATCAGGTAGTCAGTGCCTTCCAGCGCTATTTCTGTACCGGCATATTTGCCATACAGCACGCTATCACCTTTTTTTACGGTCATTGGTTCATCTTTCTTACCAGGACCAGCGGCGATTACTATGCCACGTTGTGGTTTTTCTTTAGCAGTGTCCGGAATAATGATGCCACCTGCTGTTTTCTCTTCTGCTGCAGCGGGTTGTACTATTACCCTGTCGTGCAGCGGGGTAATGTTTACGTTGTTAGCCATGATCGATTTCTATTTTTATTAAGATTAATTAAAGAATTGGTATTAGCTACCCATCATCTTTTATGCCAGTGGCGAAGGTCTGTCAATTTTGCAGCATTCGATGGTTTTCGCATAAACATTTTGTTAAATGTATTTCGAAATTGTCATGAACTGTGAGAAAACATGACAGAGGGCTGATTAGCAAATGTAACATACCCCACCCCATTTATAACGCTCCTCCTGTTTTTAGGAGGAGTACCCGCAGGGGGAGGTGGTAGATTTATTATAA
>JAFDXS010000751.1 GCA_018267795.1 Bacteroidota bacterium
AGCACTGGTAAGAGCAGAAAAAGAGTTTATAAATATGGCTGCACTGGCACTGCCCTGACCCGTCATGGCACCGCCACCGGAAAGAATACCCCAGAACCTTTGTAATAACATAAAGAATGGTGCGCCGGGGGAGTGACCTACCTCGAGTTTATAGGCGCAGGAAAGGAACTCACCACAGTCCCAGAAACTGGCGGTAGGCTCCATAGTTTTTAGATAAACGATATAAGCGATAGCGCCGGTTATCCAACCTACAAGGTTGTTGATTTTACGGTAATTCATGCAGCATTATTTAGACAGGCAACAAAAATAGAAAAATACACGTACCACGCTACATGAAATTTGGATTTAACAATTTGTAATGTGTTGGCGCTGTATGTGTAAACCATAAATGTGAAAGAAATGACGGTAAAATTTCCTTAAAGCCCGGGAACATCTTTATTTTACACCCTCTTATGAAAAAGACACTTTTATTTTTATTATTAATTATATCTGCAATAAGCGCCGAGGCCAACCTCCGGCAAATAGTATGTTCCAATGGATGGCGCATTAGCCTGGGAGATACTATAGAAACAGGTAAAGGCAGCCTGGCAGGCGGTTTTTATAATAATATATGGTATGTGCCTTACGTAAAGGGGGAAGTGCCGCATGGTAATATAGATGGGAAACACTTAATTGTAGTAAAAGAATTTTATACGCCGCTAAAGCGCAGAGCCCGGTTGACATTGATAGATGATAAAGGACAAAAATACAGATGTAGTATAGAGGAAGCTATGAAAAGCCGCGAAGTCATTGCCCCAAAACATTTCTGGGATTACCGCAAACACCCCTTGGGCCCTATGATGAGCTATACAGGTGATATAGCCATAGGAGATAAACATACTGCCATGCAGGAATTGTTATCATGGTTCAGAGGCTATTATGGTAATGATACTACGGGGCGCGTAAATAAAATAGATGAAGCTAAAGGTGTTTTTTCAGGAGTGGCAGGTTTTAAATATAAAAGCTCATTTCCTCTCGGTAACGCCGGTATAAAAGGTAATATATGCTATACCCTGAATGCCACCGTTAGCGGCAGCAACCTGCATTATGAATTTACAGATTTTATCCATCAACCGGATAGCATGGCCAAAATGGGTTTTGCATTTG
>JAFDXS010000752.1 GCA_018267795.1 Bacteroidota bacterium
CTTTAAGGCGCTGGTGGGCAAAACCATACACGAATACCAACAGGGATTGCGCATAACGAAAGCTAAAGAACTACTGCAACAGGAAGGACAATCAGTATCTGATGTGGCAAATATCCTGGGGTATAGCAGTATATCTCATTTCAGCACGGCCTTTAAAAAGGCTACCGGGATGAAGCCTTGTGAATTGTTACATTAAGTCGTAAGTCCGGGAGATGAGCCGGTTTTATAATTTTCTTTCCCGCAGATTACGCTGAGCTTTTCTGATTCTTTCTGACTTTTTCCGGTTTTTTCCGTTAGGATATTTTATCATAAGCGCCGGGGGTAAGCGGTCGGCTATATTTTTTCCGGTGGGAGCAGAAAATTCATGACCGGAAATTTTCTGTGGAGGGTTTACAGTATGTCAAAGAACTAAGATGCATGTCGACCTTGATGGAGCTTAATGCATGGGGCCGGGAGATGTCTCACATACGTTCGACATGACGACCCTGATGTGGCAAGGTAGCATTATTAACATGCGGGTTCCAAATTTAGTTGTCCACAGTGCGGAAGGTATTATTGTGTTTTCCCTCGTTACGTGTGTTGTTACTTTTTTTTGCGGAAAAAAAAGTAACCAAAAAAAACCGCTGAAACTTACTACGTCATAAGTTTCAGGGGTGCTGCTATTAGGCTACTGTGCTGCCGAGCTGAGTGGCTCCGATGGGTTTTGGAAGATTCCAGGGGAACAACGTGTTACGTGACCTTCGCGAGGTTGTTGGCGGGGACGCACAACAAGGGAGGAATTTGATATTTGGGCGGTTGTGTTGCGGGAGGTTGTTGGTGAGGACACCAACAACGGAGGACACGACATTCAATATGGAGAACTTACTGTTTTACCATTACCAACACTACTTTATTAAAGTCGGCAGAGGCATTGATTACTTTTCTGAAGGTTTCGTAGTAGCTGACGGGATATGAGAGGCCTGAATAGTACTCTTTGATATTTACATACAGCTTATCTCCGTCTATTTTATAGTCAGAGTCGAAGCCCATAGTAGCGGTGCCGTTTGCTGCTTTATCATCCTGATGGATTCGGATAGCATCCGGATTTAAAACTTTATACCCGGCAGGGATATTTATGGTAATGCTGCGATTTTTGTAATGCGTGA
>JAFDXS010000753.1 GCA_018267795.1 Bacteroidota bacterium
CTATTTGTTTAAAGCGGGCTTTATCTATTTTTATAAAGTAAGTATCATAGTTCTCAGGGTCGCTGTAGTTGTTCAGTGCCAGTATGCCACCAGCCTGCGCTAGTGCTTCTATCTGCAGCACACCGGGCATTACCGGATTCCCCGGGAAATGGCCTTGGAAGAAATGTTCGTTGAAGGTAACATTCTTTACACCTACCACATGGTTATCGCTCAGCTCTATTATCTTATCTACCAGCAAGAAGGGGTACTTATGCGGCAATGATTTGCCTATCTGCATTGTGTCGTATATCGCCTGCTGATTAGGATCATAATGCGGTATATCAGAAAGGTGCTTATTCTTTTTGATGAACTGCTTTATTTTCTTTGCAAACTCCACATTCGAGGCATGTCCCGGACGGCTGGCAATGATGTGTGCCTTAATAGAATGGCCTATCAATGCCAGGTCGCCTACTACGTCCAGCAGCTTGTGGCGTGCAGGTTCATTAGTGAAGTGAAGTTGTATATTATTCAGGATACCTTCCTGCTTTACTTCTATTTTTTGTTTGTTGAAAACCTTGGCGAGCCTGTCCAGTTCGCTCTGTCCTACTACTCTGTCCACTACCACTATAGCATTGCTTACATCGCCGCCTTTTATCAGGTTATTGTCCAGCAGGTATTCCAGCTCATGCAGAAAGCAGAAAGTACGGCAGGGGCCTATTTCATCTCTGAATTCCTGCAGATGCTTTAGTGTGGCATGCTGTGTACCCAGTACCGGTGAATTGAAATCTATAAGCGTGGTAATCTGGTATTCATTAGACGGTACAGCGAGCATGTCCACATTTTTTACAGGGTCGTAAAAATGGATATTGCTATCTATGCTGTACACTATACGCTTTGCGTCCTGCTCCTGTATACCTATGCTGTCTATAGCCTCTATAAACTGGCGGGAGCTGCCATCAAGTATTGGTACTTCAGGGCCATCAAGCTCAATAAGAATATTATCTATACCAAGGCCTACTAATGCAGCCAATGTATGCTCTATTGTGCTTACACGTGCACCATTATATTCAATAGTAGTGCCGCGGGATGTATCAACAACATAGTCAACATCTGCTTTTACTACAGGCTTTTCGGGAAGGTCTATGCG
>JAFDXS010000754.1 GCA_018267795.1 Bacteroidota bacterium
CTATACGGATATTAGCACCTTTCTCAATAAGCGTATCAATGACCTGGCAGAACCAATGTACGGAGTAAATGATCCTGCAAAGTTGATTAGTATATCTGAAGCGTTTCTGCAAAACAGGTTAAAATCCGTAACAGCTGAACGTAATTATGTGGACGAGGCAAGCAAGATTATCCGCCATGTAAAGGGTAATATCAGTATTGATTCCCTTTGTAAGAAACTATATATAAGCGAACGCCAGCTGCAACGCAGCTTTAAGGATATGATGGGTACCAGCCCTAAGACATATACGCGTATTATCAGGTTCCGGAATGCCTACCAGCAGATAAAGCAGGCAAATGGCGAAAAAATATCCTGGACAGATATTTCATACGATTTCGGTTATTCCGACCAGGCTCATTTCATACGCGATTTTAAGGAGTTTACCGGCGCTGTTCCGTCATTGGTAATACAGGATAGCTGTCAGTTCTATCAATTGGGAACAGGAAGTTGTAACTAGAGAGGTTTCATACATAATAGAGTTCAGAATCTATATACAGATTTAGATTAAACAAATAAAGCCTTGACTTCAGGGCTTTATTTGTTTCTGTGATTCCGTAGAGAACAGAACTTTCTTTGTTTTTGTGTCCCCCAGGAGCGTAAGAGATTACAAGATTCCGTTTATTCGTGAAAGGACAATTTGCCGGATAATAAAATTGTAAGGTTTTGGAAAATCAGGCTTATTTTAAAATTACTTACATTGCCAAAAATGATTGTATTTATTGTCAAAACTAAACATGATAAGACTTCTATTTGCGTTTTTCCTAGTCAATTCCATCAATGTATTTTCCCAAACACCGCAACCTATTAAAACCAGTGGCAACGGTTGCATGATATGGTCTGACGAGTATTCGTCTAATGATAGTATTATATGGAACGGTGCTTGTAAAAATGGTTATGCGTCGGGTGTAGGTATTTTAAAATGGTATCGCGACAATAAACTGGTTGTTATCTATAAGGGAGCAATGAAATATGGAAGGTTCAATGGCTATGGCAAGTACGAAATTATTGGTTATGCTACGTTCGAAGGGCATTTTATCAGCGGCGCTTTAAATGGGAAAGGTGCAGCATATTTCTCTAATGGAGGAA
>JAFDXS010000755.1 GCA_018267795.1 Bacteroidota bacterium
CTGCACTGCTACATAATTGCCTTTTATCATGGAGTCCTGGCAACCATAGCTGTTCGTTACATGCAGCTTAACAGTATAGTAGGCAAAGCCTGTATAGGTATGAGACGGATTAGTAGCAGTAGAGCTGCCACCGTCACCAAATGTCCAGGCATATGATGTGCCGCCCGATGAAAGGTTGGTAAAATTAGTAGTCACAGGTACCCGGCATGATGATACAGTATCGCCACTGAAGTTGGCAGTAGGCGTTGGGTTCACTGTTATAGATGTAGTCGCAGTATCATGACAGCTGCCATTTGTTGCTATCAGTTTTACTGTATAAGTTCCCGCTGTAGAATACGAATGCGTTACGCTGTTCCCGGTAGATGTATTGCCATCACCAAAGATCCAATAGTAAGATGTAGGGCTTCCCGTAGAGCTGTTTGTAAAAGATATATTTTGGCCGGAGCATTTGCTGCTGCTTACAGAAAAGACTGCGTGCAGGTTGCCAATGCTTACGTAGTTCGTTTTTATCATTGTATCCGGGCAGCCTCCGCTGTTTGTGGCTATTAGCCTCACAGTATAAGTACCCGCGGTGCTGTAACTATGCGATGGACTTGCGGTAGTGGATGTACCGCCGTCGCCAAAGTCCCATGAATAAGAAACTGCCCCTGTAGATGAGTTTGTAAATGATATAGTTGCAGGTGCCGAGCAGCCTGATGGATTGCTTGCTGAGAAGTTAGCAGTCGGCTTCAGGCTCATCTTTATATAAGATGACTTAACCAGCGATTTTGAACAACCATTGCTGTTAGTTACAGCCAGGGAAACATTGTAATTACCCGTAGTAGTATAAGTGTGTGATGGATTAACACTGGAAGATCCGGTGCCATCTCCAAAGTCCCATGTATAGGTAGTCGTCCCCGATGCGCCCGGTACCGTCGTGTTCGTAAACGTTATTGTCTGCGGCGGACAGGATGCTATAGTATCACTTGCTGTAAAGGATACGGATGGAGATGCTAATACGGTAATATAAGAAGTAACAGTTTTTGTATTCGAGCCACTGGCATTAGTAGCGGTCAGCTTCACTGTATAAGTTCCGGCAGTTACGTAGGTTGTAGAGGGGTTTTGTAAAGTAGAGGTAGTG
>JAFDXS010000756.1 GCA_018267795.1 Bacteroidota bacterium
CCGGCCTGCTTTTCAATTGCGCCATTACTATCGCGTAGGATGCAAGCGTAAGTCCCGCCATTACAATGTTCCCTATCATTAAAACAGAAAACCTGAATTTCGGTTCTTGCATGCTTACGAAGTAGAACAGCGCTGTCAGCAATACAAATACAACAATTATAGCCAGTATAAATTTATTCTTCATTTCTTAGGTTGATTGAATTCTCTTACTAATTGCCAAAGCGAAACTATTAATGCCACCAGCGGAAGCGTTACCACAAAAAGCGGAAACTTCCAGCCCGTCCATGAATCGAGCTTTAGCCCTAGCCACACAGCCGCGCCCAGCATCACCAGCCATTGTGTGGCAAGTCCTGCATAGCGCATCATATTTCCGTTTGCTTTTTTCTCTGCCATGCTACTTCTTCTCTACAGGAAATATTACTTTATTAGCTTCTTTTGTTATCACCTTGTCGCTTAGTTTTGTTGTATCACTTTTCCCATTGTAGCTCCCGTTTATCACCTTGCGTATGTTCGCTTCATAGTTTTGTTGCGCACTTACCAGGTCCGATAGGGAATCTACATTTTCTTTTAGTCTTATCACCTGCATATGTGTTTTGTTGCTGCCATATCCGGGTATGTAATACTTCAATGGTGTCAGTAACAAAACGCATATTGTCAATCCCACTATTACTACAAACAATGTACTGAAGAGCACATACAATTTTCTTATCGTAAGACGGAATGTTGCAACCTCTTCCAGCGACTCATCATTTATGAATACGATTCTGTATTGCGTTTGCAACCGGTCATAAATTCCGCCTTGTTTTCTTCGTTTTCTGCTCATTAGTCCATCGTGGGGTATGCAATTTACAGTTTTGAAAGATAAAAATCTTTAGCTGCAGACTCAGATTTTTAAATTGTTAAATTAATATATATTATGTTTTTGTCCATGGGTTAATCCCTTCAATTTTCTTATTTTTGATAGATTCATTCATCTGTATTCTTAAATTATATATCTATCGAAATAAAATATTTTTTACACTATTCAGTTATTATTATTGTAGCGAAAAGAAGTACAGACATTGCAGATTAAGTTAAGGTTATTTTTAATATCTATTTTTTCTCTTGCTTTGTTCTTT
>JAFDXS010000757.1 GCA_018267795.1 Bacteroidota bacterium
ACTACATGATATCAGTAACGCATGTAAGCAAGCATTTTGACAATGTTGCAGCTGTAAATGATATTTCCTTTGAAGTAAAGGAAGGGGAGAACCTTATATTGCTGGGTACAAGCGGCTGTGGTAAAACCACTACGCTGCGCATGATAAACAGACTGATAATTCCGGATAGCGGAAGTGTACAGGTAAATTGTGCGAATGTCAACAACCAGCCACCGGAGCAGCTACGGAGAAGTATAGGCTATGTATTGCAGCACAATGCACTTTTTCCACATTATACAGTTGCAGAGAATATAGCAGTGGTGCCCAAATTGTTACAATGGGATAAAAAGAAAATAGCCGCAAGAACAGAAGAGTTAATGCATGCATTGCAATTAGCTCCCGAAAAATACCTGCATGCTTATCCTGCGGAACTAAGTGGCGGACAGCAACAACGCGTTAACGTGGCAAGAGCTATCGCGGCGTACCCACCTGTACTGCTAATGGATGAGCCTTTTGGCGCGCTGGACCCTGTAACGCGAGCCGGCATAGTAAAAGATTTCGTTGCACTCGATGAGTTTAGGAAGAAGACAATAGTAATGGTAACTCATGATATTGACGAAGCTTTTCAGTTAGGAAATAGAATATGCCTTATGGATAAAGGAGAGATAGTGCAAATAGGTACGCCAATAGAATTATTATTCCGTCCGGCTAATGAACAAGTAAAAACATTTTTTGACGACCATTATTTACAATTAGCTCTGAAGGCCATTAAGATTGATGACGTATGGGCCAAACTAAATAATAATATTCTTGTGCAGCAAGATGGCAATACGCTATCCGCACACAGTAATATATGGGACGCTATGGAAATGATGACTAAAAATAATTGGCAGCAGCTAAGCGTAAGGAATGAAATGAATAATGAAATAAAGCAGGTGAACGTAGCAGAACTATTATCTGCATTTAATGCCTACAAAAATGCCTGATATATGCAGGAACAACAACAAAGTTTTTTTGATTTTGTATCTCAGCAATCGGGCAAATTGCTGGAACAGACGGTTACGCATATCGGGCTTACATTTATTTCATTGCTTATAGCAGTATTGATAGGTGTACCCCTGGGTATTCTCATTTCACG
>JAFDXS010000758.1 GCA_018267795.1 Bacteroidota bacterium
CTATTTCGCATATAGTTTTGTAGTGCTGTATTATTGCATCGTGGCCCTTAATGCCTTCTTTAGCCATCAGGGTAGGGTTGGTGGTAACACCATCCAGAATACCGAGGTCATGCGCTTCTTTTATCTGATTGAGGTTTGCTGTATCAATAAAAAACTTCATTGTCTATATTGTTTATGATATATAAATTATGGACGTAATTTAAAATGTTTTTATGGTAGTTTGGTATCAGAAGCACAAAATTCACAATTCAATCATCATTTCAACTCAAAAAGAGTTTGCTACTTGTATTTGGTGCATTTATAGAGGGAAAAATAAATAGCACAAAAAATAAAAAAACTGGCAAGTTACTCACATCGCACCGCTACAACCGCCCGCCCTTGCTACATTCCTGTCCTGGGGGATTCAGCAGGAGCTGGTCGTATAAGACTTGCCAGGGCGGTAAAGGTAAGAAAATTTTTTACATTTTCTGCTTCTTAAACGAATAAAAAAAGAGCGCATATTTAAGTATGCGCTCTGTATGAATAAAAGCAATTTATAACTATAAAATAGTATTCATTACTTCCTGTAAAATGTCGAGTGTTTCTTCTTTGGAATTGCCTTCCGCATAGATGCGCAGCAAGGGCTCTGTGCCGGAGGCGCGCAGCATCATCCATCCGCCGTTGGTGAGGTGATATTTCATACCATCAAGATCTTCTGTTTTGCTATAGGTATACTTGCCAAAGCTTTTATAACCACCATCGAGCGCTTTCTTTATTATCGCATTTTTCTTGTCATTTTCAATGTGGAGATCTTTGCGTTCGAACACGAACTGACCTACAACATCATATATTTCCTGCACGAGACCTTTCAATGTTTTGCCTGATTTAGTCATGTACTCGTATATCTCCAGACCGTCGAAGATGCCATCGCGTTCTGGGATATGGCCTTTTACAGCTATTCCACCGCTTTCTTCACCCCCTACCAACACATCTTCGTGCGTCATTATTTCGCTGATATATTTAAAGCCTACAGGAGTTACCTCGTAGGGCAGACCATAAGTTTCGCACATTTTGCGGATGCGGTCTGTAGCAGAGAAGGCAACCACGACTTTGCCTGTCAGGCCTTTATACTT
>JAFDXS010000759.1 GCA_018267795.1 Bacteroidota bacterium
GTCGGAAATATATTTGTGTTGTTATTGCTTTGCCTAACAAAAAATTACAGTAGGCGTAAAACCTTGATAGTCAAATGGCAAAAATAATGATGTTCTAACTTCAGTAAGGAGATAAATAATAGTAGGTTATTGGATTGTAAATAAGTTTGCATATACTAACGAATATGCTATAGCAACCTGTAATAAAAAAGCTGTACTACTTGTACAGCTTTTTTATTTACGCTATATTCTTCCTTGCTCGTAGGCTACATTCTTAAAATAGTCAACATCTTTCATTAGCGTCTTCTTTTTGATCTGCAATTTTATAAAAGCAGTAAGCGACGAAATAGGGGACAATACAAAAATGCCGACGAGCAGCAGGTTTTTAAATTGCTTTATTCTTCCTTTACGATTAGGATCTTTAGGCCCGCCTTTTTCACGTATATACTTTGCCCAATACCTGAAGTTTTTTATTCCTCTTTGTTCTAGTAATACAAGCCCCGGATTTAATACTACTGCGTTTTCCTGTAGTAAGTCGGTTTGCAGCGCATTGTAATTATTTGCTGCCAGGTGTTTGTTTATCACTTTCCCAAAGCGCTTAGCGTTCTGCACATCCACTTGCTGCACGCCTGCCGCAGGTAGCCAGCCAGATGCTTCTTTTTGGCCCTTCATAGCCCAGCGTATTATGGTAAGCAGGGATATAAGGTTTGTATTGGTATCCGTAAGCACAATATTACCTACCAGTTTGGCGCCTGCATTTTGCAGATATTGTTTTATTTTTTCCTGGCCATGCAGCCACATATTACGGCACCCCACTACAGTAACTACCGGCTTATCTTTGAGCACCGCCGCAGATGGGCTCTGCAGAAACGAATTTACCGGCTGTGAAGGATTTAGAAACCATGGTTGGTAACCAAATACTACCAGGTCATAATGTTTGTTCATTATTTCTGCTGATAGTGGCTTTACCTCTATTGGTATATGCTGTACAGATTCCGGCATAGCATCGAAAAACTCTGATGCCTTCCATGGGAAAGGAAAAGGATGTACAGGCTCAATACGTGCATAGGTTATGTCCGCATTGCCCTGTACATCTGTCAGTATATTATCCAGTATGTCTTTTATCTG
>JAFDXS010000075.1 GCA_018267795.1 Bacteroidota bacterium
ATAGTACTCATACACTGGCTGTACGGTATCTGCCTGCTTGTAGTTAGGGCCATAAGCAACGCTGCGCAAATCGAAAAGGCGATGGAAAACCATCCATGAAATGAAAAGCCATATTACTATCCAGCCTATTGTTTCCCAGCTGCGCAGGAAATATTTTACCGCGCCTACTATGCCCATCAGTATAGCAAAGAGCATAAGGAAGCTGGCGCCGGCAGGAATACGCAGTACCGGCTCCTCCATGAAAATACCTATTACCAGCAGGAATACGAATGAAAATATAGTGGCTGTAATAGCATTGCGATGGTGGCGACGCAGTATGGTATTGAGCACACGCGGGTGATAACGTTCCAACTCCGAGCATTTGCAAACTTTGAGGTTTTCACCTAAGTAACTATCTACTCTAAGGATATCAAGATCGTAATCGAGTGTATCGTAAGGGATGATTTCCCTGATGCGGGCGGGATTGGTGATTTTTGAAAGAATAACTTTCAACATGTCCCTGCCCATGCGAAAGAAGTAGGCAAAAGAGATAAGCGTGATAAGGAGTACGCCCAGGTAAAAACCTAACTGCATCAGCAGAGTTTGCTCCACTGTAGCATGCTCATCGTATAGCTGAAAGTGTATGGTGAATATGGAATAGAAAACAAAAAATGAAAAAGGTATCGCTGAATTATTAAGGCAATAAACCAGGAAAGTCTGATTGGCTGCCCCCATATAGGGTATGCGGTGCCCGTGTATAATGAAGGTGGTGATGTGCCAACCCATAACAAAAACAGCAACGGCGCCACCCAGCAGCAGCATACTGAGAAAATTTATCTTACCGAAATATTCAGGTGCAAGGAAAAGCGCCGATGCACCAAAATGCGCAGCGAAATGCCCCGTGATCGTAGCCACAACAATAACCCAGAAGATGAGCAAAAACTGGTATTTGCGAAAATGCAGCAACAGCAATTGCACAGGGAGAAAGTGGTATATGCTCTTCAGCATATCGCGCATAATGGAACGACAGATTTTATATCAAGCTACAAATATTATTCCGCTGTTTGCTCATATAGCAGTAATAAATATGATGAAATTAATGATGAGCATTCTGCTTTCGTGGTAAAATATAAAAGGGTTTTACAGTTATCAACCGCTCATTTACAAAGTAGCGCAGTTCCCATCTGCCTGCTTTGTCTGGTAGAGGAATATAAGTCCACGAATAATCATTCCAGGTACTTAAAGGCCAGGTATAGTTAAAAGTTTCCCATAGCAGGCCGGAAGGCCCATACCATTCCGCATGTATCCTATAGCCTTTTCTTAATCCATGCATCTGTGCCCAGAAGCAAACGGTGTCATCTGTTGGTGCACAAAAAGTATCTTTTACCATATAACGCTCCTTCAACGTATCAACATTGGGTGCATAAGGAATAAATCCTGCATCAATGAGATATAGACCTGTATCATAAGCAGGCTCATTTAGCCATAGTCCATAAGTGGGTCCGTGACAAGGGCCTGAAAATGGATCAATGAAACCGAAACCATTCATAGATCTTATTTCAAGATCTAAGTGGGGGAACGGAGAGTAGCCGGAAGAACCAACCTGGGCAATTGCTTGTCCCTGTTTCACTCTATCGCCCACCTTTACAAGCTGAGACCCATTTTTTAAGTGGTTATAATATACATAGTACTTATTGCCATGCAGTATACAAATATAGTTGCAGGGCCTTCCAATTATCATATGCTTATTGCGGTCATACTCACCATCTCTCTTAGAAAATACAATACCATCGGCTACAGCATACACATACACGCCGCTATCCATTGTTTTAAAGCTCCTGATTAGGAAGTCTGTTGCACGATGGCCATTATAAGTTTTAGTACCGCAGTATGGATCTCTTATTCCCTTACTTGTATCATGATCGGGATAATTATCGATGAAATAATCTATTCCCTGTTGCCCGTGCAGTGGCAGAGTAAAAATACCCTTCTGCCCAAAACATTGAGCAAATGAAAAAATAAGAATGCTAAAGAGGGGTAGGTATTTCATACAGGCATTGCTACCTGTAATATAATAAAGATTTTTACTGGTTGTATTTAAGTATTAGCCTTACGCACCACGTATAAATTCACTATAAGTGACATGAGCAGGAACATAGCCACTAACTGATGTAGCTCTGCCAGCGATTGGTATTGACCAAATTTGCCCACAACAATAGTAGGTGCGCTGATAACCGTACATATACCCAGCAATACCTGCAGGCTTACTAGCAATACAGTCCACCAACGAGTTTTTGCTAAAAGCGAAGATTGATTAGCTTTTAAATATTTACCTGCTTGGGCAAACCAGAATATTAAAACGATAATTAACAAGTAAGCAAGTGTGCGGTGCACAAAATGAACATTAATAGGATCGCTTACAAAACTGTGCTGTAGCATATTGTCAGGTATCCACATACCATTGATAGTAGGCCAGGTAGGTGCAGACATAGCAGCCTTGAGGCCGGCCATAAAAGCACCGTATAATAGCTGAATGCTGAGCAGTGCAATGGCAATAATAGTGAAATTGTGCAGGGACGTACTTTTAGTTCTTCTTTCTTTAGGTATTAGTAACTGCAGTGCAAACCATAATGTATAACATGCCAACACCATAGCAGAGAGAAAATGTATTGCCAGCTTTATATGATCTACATATAGGTGCGTATCATTGAGGCCGCTGCTCACCATTATCCAGCCTATCAGGCCCTGCATGCCACCGAGTATAAACAGGATGACGAAGGGTATGATCATCTGCTTATCAAAATATTTCTTTACCAGGAAGTATATAAAACCTATAGCAAACACAACACCCAGCATGCGTGCCCAAAGGCGGTGAAACCACTCCCAGAAAAAAATGAACTTGAAATCGCTGAGCGTAAAATCGCTGTTCAGGTATTTATATTGGCCTATATGCTTGTAGCCGTTAAATGCCTCATTCCATTCCTTATCATTTAGCGGAGGGATGGCACCCATTATTGGCTTCCACTCAGTGATGGAAAGGCCTGAGCCGGTGAGACGCGTGACACCGCCAAGCAAGGTCTGCACGATAATCATAAAAACACCCAGCAGCAACCACCAGGCTACGGCTCTTCTTTTTGCTTTATCCTCCACTATTATTTGAAATTTGCAGGCAAAATTAATGCAGTAACAACGAAAAGATGTTTAATAAAGTTGAAATCCTGATTAAACAAGTTGCTATTTTATGCATTCTTATTCCACATATTTATAATTAATTGATTGCTTATATGTAGAAGAACTTCTACACTTTCTACATTATTTTTTCTATTTCTGTTTAATACATAACATGCACAGTATCAATTATATTAAATTTTATAAGTTTTTTTACAATTAATAACGCATTATCATTATTTCTCTGTATAAATGCTGTATTGACTTTCAAAGGTTGATTGCCTAAAATGTTGATTAGTAGCCACTTACATTTAATCTCATTTTAATCTCATTTTCTTTTTTTGGACTGAAACTTGCTATAAATTTGGTTGTGGTATAGTATTTATTGCATAGAGTGTCAAACAGTTGCATAAATTCATAATACCATTAAGAGAGAGAATGCGCTGTTAAAGCAACAAATTAAATAGTTAACTAAATAAATAACTGCCTAAAACTGTCCATTATGAGAAAAGCAGATGTTGTAAGTAGTATTGCTGAGAAAACAGGAATACCGAAAGTAGATATACTGGTGGCGCTGGAAGCGTTCTTTAAAGAAGTAAAAGTATCATTGGTAGAGGGTGAACCGGTATATGTACGTGGCTTTGGCAGTTTTATATTGAAAAAACGCGCAGCAAAGATCGGTCGTAACATAAAGAAGAATGTAGCAGTAGAAATTCCGGAACATTTTATCCCGGCTTTCAAACCTGCAAAGGAATTTGTACAGGCAGTGAAGGAATCGAAGCATGAGCTCGTAGAACACAGTGAAGCAGACCTGGTAGAAGATTAATAAAAAACTAAGCAAGTAATGATTTCGCTACCTTTGCGCAGAAATTAATAACACATTGCGTCCGGTACATTATATCACACTTGCAGTAGCAATAGCACTAATAGCTCTTTTATACTGGGGAGGTAACACGACACCACCAAAACCGAAAAACATGCCAGCAATGGCAGCCGGTGGAATGTCCTCAGGCCCAAACACCATGAAGCCTGCCTCTTTCGACTCGATTTTATCAGCAGCCGGCAAGCAGATACCTGCTAAGGCGATGGATAAAATCAAAACCATTGAAAATAAACTTGCAGCCATCCGCGATTCGTCGCAGATGGCTGTAGTTTTTATACAGCTCGCCCAGGTATGGGAAGAAAATAAACAACTGCCCGTAGCAGGATATTACAGTGCAAAAGCAGCAAAGTTGGAGAATTCCAAAAAAATGCTCAATTTTGCAGGCCAATTCTTTTTGGAGCGCACCGGCGAAACAAATTCTACACAGCTGCAACTGTGGGAATTAGCTCAGGCCGAGGAATGTTTTCAAAAAGGAATGGAGCTTGACAAGGAGAACGATACTGCGCAGATAGGGCTTGCAACAGTCTATGTAGCCAGAGGGGAAACGATGAAAGGTGTAGGAATGCTAAGGGACATTACCCAGAAACATCCGGACAATATACCTGCTAACATGATGTTAGGCCGTTTGTCTATACAGTCGGGACAGTTTGACAAGGCTATTGCCCGCTTTGAAGGAATATTAAAACTGGAGCCTAACAATGTAGATGCCCTGCTATATCTGGGCGAAGCATACGAAGGGAAAGGTGAAAAAGACAAAGCGGTAGAAATATATAATAAGTGTAAGGAAATAGTCAATGATCCGGGTTTTATTAAGAGCATTGACGAGCATATAAATTCATTAAAATAACGTTTAAAATTACTTTTAACTATGCCTTGCGGTAAAAAAAGGAAAAGACATAAGATTGCTACTCACAAACGTAAAAAACGCCTGAGAAAGAACCGTCATAAGAAGAAGAACAAGTAGTCTGACCTCTCCGGTCAACTGCCTGGGTTTCTTGCTGCAGCAATCCTTACATCTTTTGTATGCACTATAGTGTGGCAACAGGTGTAGGGTTTTGCTATTGCAGGTTACATCTTCAAACTACAGAATGGCAACCCCTATGCCGTTAGCAGGATAGTATCTCTACCTGGTGCAGGATAGAAAAATGACGGTAGCATGAACAAAGAACTAATTATTAATGCTTCGGGCGACGGCGTGGAAATCGCCTTGCTGGAAGATAAGAAACTTGTTGAGCTTCATTATGAGCATGGACAGGCGAACTTTGCTGTGGGTGATCTATACCTGGGCAAGGTGAAAAAGCTGATGCCCGGGCTTAATGCAGCTTTTGTAGATGTAGGTTACGAAAAAGACGCTTTTTTACACTATACGGACCTCAGCCCATATTTTCGCTCTTTACTAAAATTCAGCAAGCAGTCTATAGAAGGTAATACTTCATGGGGCAGCGATTTTGGTAAATTTCAGAATGAGCAGGAAATAATAAAGACCGGCAAAATAACTGAGGTAATACAAGGCAAGCCGGAAATACTGGTACAGATACTGAAAGAGCCCATCTCATCTAAAGGGCCGCGCCTGAGCTGCGAAATATCGCTGCCGGGCAGGTTTGTAGTGCTTACACCTTTTAATGATGTAGTAGCTATCTCCAGGAAGATACATTCGTCTGATGAGCGTAAGCGCCTGCAGCGGATAGTAGAGAGCATAAAGCCCAAAAATTTTGGTGTGATAGTGCGCACTGCTGCCGAAGGCAAAAGTACTGCGGAGCTGCACACCGATATTATGGAGCTGGATGCTATGTGGAAGAGCATACAGACCAATCTGAAAGGAGCTAAAGCACCTCAGATAATACTGAGCGAACAGGACAAAACCACCTCTATACTGCGTGACCTGCTAAGCGAAAGCTTTCAGCGCATAGTGGTGAACGACAAGAAGCTGCTAGGCGAGACCAAAGACTATATAGCACGCATTGCACCTGAAAAGGAAGAAATTGTAAGCTTTCATAATGCGGGACAGCCAATATTCGACACCTTTGGCGTTACCAAACAGATGAAGGCCTCTTTTGGCAAGACCGTGAATATGAACAGCGGCTCTTACCTGATAATAGAGCATACCGAGGCGCTACATGTAATAGATGTAAACAGCGGTACCCGCAGTGCAGACAGCGGACAAGAGCAAAATGCACTGGCTACCAACCTGGAGGCTGCCGAAGAAATATCAAGGCAACTGCGCCTGCGCGACCTGGGAGGTATCATTATCATAGACTTTATAGACATGAAGCTGCCTGAGCACAAGAAGCAGTTGCATGAGGCTATGGAACAGCTGATGGCGCACGACAGGGCAAGGCATACGATATTACCAATCTCCAAATTTGGGCTGATGCAGATAACACGTCAACGCCTGAGACCTGAGCTGAATATATCTACAGCTGAAGTGTGCCCTACCTGTAATGGTACCGGCAAGATAGGCCCATCCATACTGCTGGCAGATGATATAGAAAAAGACTTTAAATACCTGATAAACCAGGGACACAGGCAATTGGCCCTGCACGTACACCCTATAATGGAGGCATACCTTACCAAAGGCAACCTGCTGAAACCATCAATAGTGCGCAAGTGGTACAAACAGTATAAAGTAAAAGTGAAAATAGTATCTGATAGCAACTCACCGCTTACCCAATATCATTTTTACGACCTTAAAACAGATGACCTGATAAAACTTTAAGTAAAGTCAGGGATAAAGAAATTTTAGCCGGGTATGATTACCCGGCTTTTTTATTTTTTTGTTAATCAAATCATTATTTCTTGTAATAAATAAGTATGCAATATATTTGCTATGTAATGAATGCAAAACATACGCACGATGAATTGCACAGAAGGCACGGCAGAATGCCTTTACCTAAGTTGCTGCGTCTCATTGCTTACCTGTTAGCTGGCTGGGGTTTTATTTTCTGGATGATGGACAAATATGGAGAATGGGGCAAAGTGATGCTGGAAACTATTGTAGCTACAGGCATTACTATAATAATAGTGCTCATCATAAGAAACATATACTACAACAACAGGCGCAGGGGCCGCTCCAAAAGGCATAGCCTGTTTATGCTGCTGCGGAAGTAAGGGAAGCTGCTATAATGTCGCGACAGGGAGGTTATTATTATATTAAGCCGGTCGTTTTTTTCGATAAAAAATTCGCTCAAAAGAAATATTAAAACTAATTTTGCTCGCCTTTCCAACGGGGGTATTTTTATTTTAAGAACGATGCTCAATGTCTCGTCCTTATCCTAATTAGATTGTTTAACGAAATTTAAAAAATTATGGATAATGATGCTGGTAGATTTAAGAGAAAAGATCCTCGAAGGAGATCTGAGCGAGTTGTTACATCACAGCAATGATGAAGATTATCCTGCTGAAGTAGCGAAGCTATTTGAGACCCTCCCGATAGAAGATACCGTAAAGACCTTTCTGGCCATTCCCGAAAAACTGCAGGTAAAAATATTTTCCTTCCTCGACCATGTGGTACAAGGCAGGATAATGGATAACCTTACACGGGTACAGGCTGCGTATATACTCAACAATCTTGATTCCAATGACCGTCTTGCGTTCTTTGATTCGCTCAAGGCATGGGAGATACAGGATTACCTGAACTATCTTAACGACAAGAATAAAAAGGCCACTTTCGACCTGCTGGGCTACCCGGAAGGCAGTGTGGCGCGCCTGATAAACACCAACTTCACTGCCATACGCAAAGAGATGACAGTGAGCGAAGCAATGGACCACCTGCGCCGCTACCACAAGGACTCTGAAGCAGCGAACGTGATATTCGTGGTGGATAAAGATGGCAAGCTGGTGGATGATATACCCATGCGCCGCCTGGTGCTGAACGACCCTGCAAAGAAGGTGTCGGATATAATGGATGGATTCTACGTGAAGCTGGACATCAATGATAAGATAGAAGATGCCATT
This sequence comes from Bacteroidota bacterium, assembly GCA_018267795.1. Taxonomy (GTDB): domain Bacteria; phylum Bacteroidota; class Bacteroidia; order Chitinophagales; family Chitinophagaceae; genus SZAS-30. The sequence goes on from JAFDXS010000075.1 coordinate 7,985, forward strand.
GACAAGTTTAAAGAATATGACCGCCTGGCCCTGCCGGTAACCAATGCACAAAACGTGGTGCTTGGTGTGGTGACGGTAGATGATGTGATAGATGAAGCGGAAGAAAAAGATACAAAAGACATGCAGCAGTTTGGTGGTATGGAATCGCTGGACTTGCCGTATGTAAAGACATCTTTTGTAACGCTGATACAAAAACGCTCAGGCTGGCTTATCATCCTCTTCCTGAGTGAAATGCTGACGGCTACAGCCATGACGCATTTCCAGAGCGAGATAGACAGGCTCACCT
>JAFDXS010000760.1 GCA_018267795.1 Bacteroidota bacterium
TAAAAGAGCTATAGCTAGATATGAAAGAGACGGAGTCCAATTATCCGATAGCAAAAAATTGGCCTTAAGCGAAGACCATTTTCTTGTCGATGGGTTTGAAAAACTTTATGGAGGCTCTCCTGAGAAATTCCCGGAAAAATACGTTGAAGGATCTCAATTTTCGAGAAACAGAGTTGATGGCGGTAATGCTAAATATTTAACGGACGTTCCTGTGAGGTTGTATAGCGATCCGGATATACTTTGGCAACTAAAAAACAAAGGCAGGGATTATTATGATATGAATTGTACGAATCTTTCTGCAATGATAAATTTCTTGATACAAAACGGAAACACTAGGGCACAGTTTATACCGGCAATAGGAAAAGGCTTCAGGGTGGACGGAACAAGGCATCCACATTCATGGTCTATTGTAGCACCTGATGAATGTATAAAATGGATTCTAAAATTGGTAAGATAATGTGTTAGATAAACGTAAAGAAGAAGATGGATTGATCAGGAAAAATTTTTGCCCATCAACATATTTGGAGCACTTAGAAGTAATTTTTTGCATTGGCAGCAAAATTACTCAAAAAAGAAAGCAGACAGTCTATAGACTGCCTGCTTTCTTTTTGAGAAGGTACCTTATTGATTTTACAGGTATCTACGAGTAAATCAACATATCTGGTACACTACGTGTGGTTCCGTAGGGACTCGAACCCTAGACCCGCTGATTAAGAGTCAGCTGCTCTACCAACTGAGCTACGAAACCCTTTTTTCAGGTGGGCAAAGATAGGCGTTTTTTTGAAAAAGTATTAAGTGTTTATTATCTCTTTTTCTCGAAAGAGGAATTATTAAATGGTCCAGTCTACAAGCTGGTTTACATATTCGGCACGGAAAGGGGTTTGCACCTTGATATAATTATCAGAATATCCTTCCATCATGCCGTTTTTGTCTGCCCCTTCAAAGAGTATTTTTCGCTGCTGTCCCCGATGCTGCTCGGTGAAGTACTGCATCTTTTGATAAGAGAGATTGCGCAATGCCTTATTACGTTCATGGCGCGTATGTATTGGTACTACAGGCTCTATAGAGAGCGCATGGGTATTAGCTCTTTCAGAATAAGTGAATA
>JAFDXS010000761.1 GCA_018267795.1 Bacteroidota bacterium
CTTTGGTTCCGTCACCGTATGATGTTTCTACGTCCCCACCACCGGCAATTGAATCCGTAAACACAGTAAAACCCACGTGATAGCAGCTGTCAAATACATAATGGCTGGTAATTGTTGGTGTTGTCTGCGCATTGGCATTATTTACTGCTAGCAGTATTGCTATAACTGCTGACAGAAATAGGTAAATACTCTTTTTCATGTTTCAAAGTTTTTGGTTAGAGATATGCTTATAGGATAATTGACGGAGGAATGGCTAACTACGTTAAAAAAAATAATCTGTCTCTAAAAATGTGGATATGATTTTTTGCTCGTCCCGTTGTTCGGTCGTAATTTGCTTTGCAACCTAAACCTCTATCAATGCGATCATTACATTCAATACATTCCATATATCCCGCCCACAGCCCTGGGAAATTAATGGGGCACAAATGGGAAATTATAAATAAATATTATATTGTTTACAGCAAAGGATTTCCGGCATTTTTCACAGCTCAGATTCCCCCATGCATTTTATTGGGGCAATGGGAATACGGCCTAAAAATGTTTGCCTGTTAATATACCGCTTACAAGTCGGCTAAACTTCTTATCTTTCTTATTCACAATCTTGGCTTATGCTCACTAACCTAAGCACAACGAATACAATTTTATGCGAATGGCTTCGCGAAATCCGGGATACCTCCCTGCAGATGGACCGCATGCGTTTTCGCCGCAATATGGAGCGCATAGGTGAGATAGCGGCTTATGAAATAAGCAAAGTGCTTCCCTGGCAACAGGCAGACATCCAAACTCCTATGGGCGAGCTTAATTGTTCCTGCTTAGCAGCCCAGCCTGTTTTGGCCACCATTTTGAGGGCTGGTTTGCCCCTGCACCAGGGCTTACTTAATTACTTTGACAAGGCCGACAGTGCTTTTGTTGCCGCCTATCGCAAGCATCACCGGGATGGTTCTTTCGAAATTGAGCAGCAATATATCACCTCACCTACGCTTGATGACCGTATTTTAATCATTTCAGACCCAATGTTGGCTACCGGGGCCTCTATGGTGCTTGCCTTACAGACACTTTTAGAGGAAGCCACGCCTGCCCAAATTCACATTGTCACAGCTATTG
>JAFDXS010000762.1 GCA_018267795.1 Bacteroidota bacterium
TTTCAGGGCCCGGGAATTTTTGGAAAAGGGCAGGTGTCACCATATTCACCCGCTTATCGGTACACTGGGCAGAAAGTATTACAGATACTAATAGCTGATACGGATTTTCATAATGCAGCTCTGTTTCCGCATTAGGATTATTCTTCTGAAACCAATCTATTACAAACTCGTATCGTTCTTTCTTTGTCATAGCGCCTTGCAAATAAGACATTAAAATTATTAAAAAATGCTACAGGAGCTCAAACTTCTTATTATGAAATATTGCATAATGCTTTGCCGCCTTTACTATTGACTGTTGCTGTGCTTTGGTATATTTCTCAAAGGGTTGTATCTCCAGGCGAACGGCATCTTTTGTAAAGCTGCGCTTCCAGGCGCCGGTTACTTTGCCATTCATTAACACCGTGTTGTTGAATATTACATTGCTTCGGCTCAGTTCCGGATGTGTACCGGCAGCTGCGCTACGGTCCTTATAGGCTACTACATACTCATCATAGCTGGGCAATAGACAGACAGATGTTTTACTGACTGCTATATTTCCAGGTGAAAACCAATATGTATTTCCAGCTATTTCTTCTTCAGCCAGTTTATCTTTCACCATTTCCAGTCCTGCGCGAGCATCTGCGAGGGTAAGACCAGACCACCAGGCAAAGTCTGCAATGGTAGCGGGGCCGTGGCTTATGAAATATCTTTCCGCCAATGTGGCCAGTGCTACGTCCCGTGTTATTGCTTTTACGGCAGGCACCCTTTCTTCCAATAATGCCCATGTAAATTGCTTACCTCTTTTGCCGCCGCTACATATTAGCTGTTCCAGTTCGGCCACCATCATTATATGGGCAAACCTGTTCTCATCTGTAGGTATTTTCCCTTTATGTAATACTGCAGTCAATTCACTACGCGTCAGTTGCCGGCCACCTTCCAGCGCTTTTACTATCAGCTTGTTTGCTTTGTTGAAGAGCTTTGCATCAAGGCCACGTTTACGGCTATTGGTACCCATTACCATCCGTACACGCGGGGCGGTTAGCTCCAGCATCCAGCGTATGTCCTGCGGGGCTACGAAATGCCAGGTGGGCCGCATAACATGTGTGCGCAAAATACTGCCTTTAG
>JAFDXS010000763.1 GCA_018267795.1 Bacteroidota bacterium
TGGAATGGAATAATTGCTCAAAATTTACCATGTTGTATATTAATCTTTATTCGAAATTTATTTCTTTTCTAAACGATCTTAACACTCACTCAACCCTAATGGAATATTTACAGCAAGGCCGCCTTCGGCTGTTTCCTTATACTTCTGGTTCATGTCCAGTGCAGTTTGCCACATAGTATTTACTACGGCATCGAGCGATACACGGGCATTACCTGGCACACTTTGCAAAGCAAGCTGTGAGGCAGTAATGGCTTTTATAGCACCCATTGTATTACGCTCTATACATGGCACTTGCACCAAACCAGCAACCGGATCGCATGTGAGGCCTAAGTGATGCTCCATTGCTATCTCTGCAGCCATCAGGCATTGTTCTACAGTGCCGCCCATACACTCGGTAAGCGCTGCTGCTGCCATAGATGAAGAAACACCGATCTCTGCCTGGCAACCACCCATGGCTGCGGATAAGGTTGCTCCTTTTTTGAAGATGCTGCCAATTTCAGAGGCTGTGAGCAGGAAGCGGATTATTTTATCAGTATCATACCCATCGCAAAAAGCAATGTAGTATTGCAACACAGCAGGAACAACGCCGGCAGCACCATTGGTAGGAGCTGTAACTACCCTGCTGAAGGATGCATTCTCTTCATTTACTGCAAGCGCAAAACAACTAACCCAATCAAGCGTGTACTTAAATGACTGCCCGCCGCTACGAATGACTGCTATCCATTCGTCGTAGCTATTGTAAGTTTTACCTTCTGTCAATTTTTTATTTAATCCTGCAGCGCGGCGTGTAACATTGAGCCCGCCCGGCAATATACCACTTACATGACATCCACGATATATGCAGTCGCGCATTACTTCCCATATACGTAATACACCTGCTTTCGTATCGTCCACACTGCGCCACGCTTTTTCATTTTCCATTACTACTTCGGAAATACTTAAGCCTGTTTGTTTTGACCAGTGCAGTAAATCATCTGCTACCTGTATGGGGTATGGCAAGTTTATATTACCACCTGCGCCATTTTCCTCTCCTTCTTTTACCACAAAGCCACCACCTATAGAATAAAAAGTTTCAGCTATTTCCCTGCCATCTTCAAAGG
>JAFDXS010000764.1 GCA_018267795.1 Bacteroidota bacterium
CTGCACAGTTTGAGTGTGCACCTATATTTGAAGAAGTGAACATAGCCGTGGACCACAATACTTTATTGATGGACCTGATGGCTAAGGTTGCAAAACGCCACAAGCTGAAAGTATTGCTGCATGAGAAACCATTTGCAGGTGTGAACGGCAGCGGTAAGCACAACAACTGGAGCCTTGCTACAGATACAGGTGTAAACCTGCTGTCTCCGGGCAAGACGCCGCGTACCAACATCATGTTCCTTACCTTCTTCGTAAATGCAATAAAAGCAGTTAATGATTATGCTGATCTGCTGCGTGGCGCTATAGCTTCTGCAAGCAATGATCACCGCCTGGGTGCTAATGAAGCGCCACCGGCTATCATGTCTGTATATATAGGTAAGTACCTGAGTGAGGTGCTGAACGAAATAGAATCGCGTGTGAAAGACAAATTCAGCGAGCAGGACGAAGTAATACTGAAGCTTGATATACACAAGCACATCCCTGAGTTGCTGATGGACAATACAGACCGCAACCGTACCAGTCCTTTCGCTTTCACAGGTAATAAATTTGAATTTCGCGCCGTAGGTTCTTCTGCCAACTGTGCTTCGCCTATGCTGGTGCTCAACACCATTATGGCACAGACACTCAGACAGTTTAAAGCTGATGTAGATGCGCTGATAGAAAAAGGCGAAAAGAAAGAAATAGCTATACTGCAGGTACTGCGCGACTCTATCTCTAAATCAAGGAAGATACTGTTTGAAGGTGATAACTACAGCGACGAATGGGCTGAAGAAGCAAAAAAACGTGGCTTGAGCAATTTCAAAACTACGCCTGAAGCGCTGGATGCCTTTGTAACAGATAGCGCCAAGAAAGTATTCTTCGAAAACAACATCTTCTCTAAGCGCGAACTGGATGCACGCCACGAGATAATGCTGGAAGACTACGTGAAGAAAGTACAGATAGAAGCTCGTATAATAGGCTACATGGCCTCTACCAATATACTGCCGGTAGCTATACAGTACCAGAATACGCTGATAGAAAATGTAAAAGGCCTGAAAGACCTTGGTCTTGACAAGAAGAGCTTTAAAGCACAGCTAAACCTGGTGGAGATCGTAAGC
>JAFDXS010000765.1 GCA_018267795.1 Bacteroidota bacterium
ATACTTCCTGGAAGCTGCTGTTTTCAGCTGTAAATTCTTCCATTGCAGAATAAGAACGTGCATGACGCAGGTTAGCTTTCGGCGAGAAGTTGATCAATGGCTTTCTGAAAGGCCATGCCAGCTGGCGACGCAATCCGTGGAAGAAGTTTGCAGCTGTGGTAATATTTGTTACTACCATATTGTCTTCCGCACACATTTGCAGGAAGCGTTCCAGTCTTGCACTTGAGTGGTCTGGTCCTCCTCCTTCATAGCCATGTGGCAATAGTAATACCAGGCCGTTCATATAAGCCCATTTCTGCTCTCCGCTTGTTATGTATTGGTCTATTACTATCTGTGCACCATTTGCAAAGTCACCATATTGTGCTTCCCATAGTACCAGATTGTTAGGATTAGCCATTGCATATCCGTATTCAAAACCCATCACAGCATATTCGCTCAGTAGTGAGTTGTAGATATGGAAAGTGCCTTGTTTATCCTGTAGCTTAGATAGACGGTTGTAAGTAGCATTTGTCTTCTCGTCGTAGATCACTGCATGACGATGAGAGAAAGTGCCGCGTTTCACATCCTCACCACTCAGGCGCACATCGTGATTTTCTGTCAGCAGGCTTGCGTATGCCAGCAGCTCACCGGTAGCCCAATCTACTTTGCTTTCGGTATCAAACAACTTCACTTTATCCTGCAGCAGCTTTTCTATCTTCTTCAGCGGACTGAAACCTTCCGGCCATTTCATTAATCCCGCGAACAACTTTTTGAAATCCTCTGGTTTAATATTAGTTGCAGGTGACTTTTCGAAATCTTCAGGTTTCGAGGTGCGTAGTGCCTGCCACCACAGTTCAGGTTTCTGGTAAGTGTATGGTAATGGCTTTTGCTTTACTTCATCCAGTCTTTGTTGCAAGTCATCCCAGAAGCGCTTTTCCATTTCCTTCGCCAGGTTCTGTGCATCGGCTTCGCCGTTGTTCAGTAAATACTGTGTATATACTTCACGCGGGTTAGGATGTTTGCCTATTAGTGCATACAGTTGTGGCTGCGTGAATTTTGGTTCATCACCTTCATTATGCCCGTGCAGGCGATAACATACCATGTCAAT
>JAFDXS010000766.1 GCA_018267795.1 Bacteroidota bacterium
TTCAGTATAGGAATAATTGGTTGATCTAAATTGACTATTGCATTACCAATATGAAGAATTTTCTCATCTCCATTTTTTAAAAGTTTTATATAGCCATCTTTTGATTTAACGGACAGTTTGGACTGCTGAGCGTGTAATACCATACTCAGGAAAATGAACAGAAGTATTTCAATGGCTCTTTTCACTATATATGTTTTAAATAGTTAGTCCCAAAAAATAATTCTTCAAGCAGTTGATTTCCCCTCCCCAAAAACTAAACCAAGTGATATAATATCCTATTAGACTTTTTCTATACTATAGTATTATTTAGGCACGTAAATCACATATTTCTCCTCGAATGAAGGTTCCTGAAAAATATCATGCACGCTCCATGCCTGCACCTTTTCCTTTAGGCCTGAACTATTAATTTCTTTTGTAAGGTCACCTCCCTTCAGGCATATAAGCCCATTATCTAATTCATCGCTTTTATGTCCTTTTCTTAATACGGGATTTATCCATCTCCAGAGATCAGCCAGGGGTGCTACTGCGCGGGACACGGCAAAATCGAATGTCTTTCCTTTTATCTCTTCCACCCTGCCATGCACTGCTGTAACATTTTTCAGACCAACCGCAGCGGCTACTTCCTGCACTATTTTTATTTTCTTGCCAATACTATCGGCCAGCAAAAATTCTACTTCAGGAAAAAAGATGGCCAAAGGTATGCCCGGGAAACCACCGCCTGTACCTATATCTACAACTTTAGCACCTTTATGAAAATTGCAAAGCACCGCTATAGCGAGTGAATGCAGTATGTGTTTCTCGTACAGGGAGTCAATATCTTTCCTGGAGATAACATTTATCTTTTCATTCCATTCTTTATATAAATCCTCCAGTTGCCTGAACTGTTCTATCTGCGTATCAGTAAAATCTGAAAAGTATTTTAATATTATTTCCACTGTCTTTTGTTTTTCCAGATTATGTATGGTGAAAATGCAAAATTATAGATCATCCAGCCTAAATCGAACAAAGGGAATAGCATTACCAGCTTTTTCTCCTGCAATTTTGTTGCTGTATAAGCCCAGATAAGCCAATACAGTAAACT
>JAFDXS010000767.1 GCA_018267795.1 Bacteroidota bacterium
ATAAACACCCATGCCATAAGTAATGATGCAAATAGATTCACCATTATCTATAGCTTCTGCAGAAGCTTCTAATACTACGGCACCTTTACCAAATGGCAGAATATAGTCGCGGTCGGGCTCTATTGTTTTTGCTTCATCGGTGCCGGGTACTTTGCTCCAGTAAAGCCCCTTGTGCTCCAGCATTATTATTGGGTTGGGATCATGAAAGGCAGCCTTCATGAGTCCCTTTATATCGGCAGCGTTGCTTGGGTAGGCTATCTTTATCCCTTTAATGGTAGCCAGCGTACTTTCTACGCTACCACTATGGTAAGGTCCGCCGCCGCCATACGCGCCTATTGGTACACGTATAATGCACGAAACAGGATACTTGCCGCAACTCAGATAACATGATTTACTAATCTCCGTTACCAACTGGTTTATCCCCGGATATATATAGTCTGCAAACTGTACTTCCACTATCGGTTTCAAGCCAACAGCGCTCATACCTACAGTAGAGCCAATGATATAGGCTTCTTGTATTGCAGTATTGAACACTCGGTCATCGCCAAATTTGTCAGCAAGGGTAGCAGCTTCACGGAATACGCCGCCAAGCCTGCGACCAACATCCTGTCCATAAAACAGGGCTTCAGGATAATCCTGCAATATTTCTTCCACAGCATGAAGTGCTGCATCTACCATCACTACCTTTTCACGGCCTTCAGGGGTGCGTGTCCCTCTTTCTTCTGTTATTTTTACAGGTGCAAACACATGTTCTGCGACAGTAGCCGGGTCAGGCTCTGCAGCTGCTACTGCATTGGCAAATTCATTGGCCACATAGGCTTTTTCTTCTTCTTCAATTTTATTCAGCAGGTCTTCTGTTATGCCTTTTTGCTGCAACAACACTTTGCGCAGTTTAGGCCCCGGATCATCCAGCGAATGTTTCTCCAGGTCTTCAGGTGTGCGATACCATTCTTTGCGCACGCCGGATGTATGGTGGCCAAGTAGCGGCACCTTGGCATGAACAAGAATTGGCCTGCGCCATTTCCTTACCCAATCAATGGTATATTCCATTGTCTTATAAGAGTCAACAAAGGCACT
>JAFDXS010000768.1 GCA_018267795.1 Bacteroidota bacterium
CTTTCTGAAGGGGATGAGCGATGGGGTGCGGAGTATACTGCACATGAAGAAACGGTGGCAGTTCATAGGTTATACCTTCCTGATGTGGCTGATGTACACGCTGCAGGTGTACCTGGGGCTGGTAGCACTACCGGCTACGGCGCATCTGTCTATACTGGCAGCGCTGGTGGTACTGATATTTGGCAGCCTGGGCATGATAATAACGCCGGGAGGCATAGGGGCTTATACGTTGCTGGTGGCGGAGATACTGGTGTTTTATGGTATTGACGATGTATCGGCGCAGGCATTTGGCTGGGTGGCCTGGGCGGCGCAGACAGGTATTCTTATAATATTAGGCTTCCTGTCTCTTATATTACTTCCAATTTATAACAGGAAAAGAAATGCACAAGTTACAGTGGATACAGAATAAGATATATACTAAGGAAGCACTGCAACATACCTGCAATGCCTGGCGTGCTACGGGACAGAAGATTGTATTTACTAATGGCTGTTTTGATATACTGCATCACGGGCACCTGGACTTGCTGGCGAAGGCTGCTGACTTTGGCAATAAATTAATAGTGGGCCTTAATACTGATAGCTCCGTATGTCGGCTGAAAGGGCCTGAGCGGCCTGTGACTAATGAACAGGATAGAGCGTTTCAACTGGCATCTCTGCTGTGCGTAGATGCGGTTTGCCTGTTTAATGAGCCAACACCTAAAGAACTAATAGAAGCCCTAAGGCCAGATGTGCTGGTAAAGGGCGGAGACTATACTATAGATAAAATAGTGGGTGCTGACTTTGTGATGAAGTATGGTGGAAGGGTGGAGGTGATACCTTTTGTGCAGGGCTATTCTACTACATCGCTTATAGAGCGTATTAAGAAATTGTAAAGAGCTGCTATATACCGCTTGAAAGAGTTATAATTGTACATCAAGGCATAATTTTATTGTTAGGCCTATATTGAACATTGCAGTGAAATCAAGCAAAACTATAATTCGGGACCTTAGCTGGCTGGCTTTTAATGAACGTGTGCTGCAGGAAGCACAGGACACAAATAATCATCTCTACGATCGCCTTCGCTTTCTTGGTATTTTC
>JAFDXS010000769.1 GCA_018267795.1 Bacteroidota bacterium
TGTAGTAATAACTGCAAAACCATTGCCTGTGGTAAATGCAGGGCCTGACGAAAGTATGTGCAAAGGCAATTCTGTGAAACTAAAAGCAAGTGGTGCCAGCACTTATGTATGGACACCAACAACAAACTTATCATGCAGCGCATGCGACTCTACCGTTGCCAATCCTGCAACGACTATAACATACTCAGTAATAGGTACTGCTGCCAATGGATGTAAGGATACTGACAATGTGGTAGTGACCGTATATGCACCGCCTGTGATTACCGTAACGCATGATACTATATTGTGTAACGGATCAAGCATACAACTGAATGCATCAGGTGCAAATACATACACATGGACACCTGCGGGCAGCCTTTCATGTGCAACGTGTCCAAGTCCGGTAGCAAACCCATCTGCTACTACGATCTATACAGTGAAAGGTGTAGATGTGCATGGCTGTGCTGATTCTAACAAAGTAACTATAACAGTGATAGACAGAGCAGCCGTAACCATAGGGCCAGATGATACATTGTGTAAAGGCCAGTCTGCAGACCTGTATGCAACGGGCGGATCAGACTATTTATGGATACCTGCCAGCGGACTTAGCAATAATACAATCAGCAACCCTGTTGCCACACCTGACAGCACTACTACCTACACCGTAGTGATAGGACAGAAATCGTGCTTCTCGGATACCGAGCAGGTGACGGTGGTGGTGTACCCGATACCAACCGTATCGCTAGGTGCAGACCAAACGATATTTGCAGGCAGCAGTACGCAACTGTATGCCAACGGGACCAATATCATTACTTATGCATGGACACCAGCAAACGACCTGAGTTGTACGGACTGCCCAAGCCCTGTGGCTATGCCGAAGAAGACTACTACCTACACTGTAAACGTAACCGGAGAAGGTGGCTGTAAGGCACAAGACGATATAACCATAAGCGTGAAATGTGAAACAAGCCAAATATTTGTGCCTAACACCTTTACACCTAATGGCGACGGACTCAATGACCGCTTCTACCCGAGCGGCAAAGGGATATCTGCCATAAAACGCTTCAGCGTATATAACCGCTGGGGAGAACT
>JAFDXS010000076.1 GCA_018267795.1 Bacteroidota bacterium
ATGTGGAAAAATTTAATCTTTGATAATGTATCGCAAATAGTTTTTTTGTATTAAACTTGCCTAATTATATCAAGGTTTTAAGTGTATATACTGTACGGGTTTCTCTATTTATTGATAAACTTTACTGTACCCTATTATGACGGAAAACAATAGAATAGATAATTTTTCAGAACTATTGAGCTCATTTTTGATACTACTCTTAACTGTTAACGCATGCGTTTCATTCTATTAGGGATAGCTATCGCCCTGACTATAGCGCTTTACAGAATGCTAAGCCGCGGCGGCAAAACATATTCTTATGGCCGTACCCAAACTATTTCTTTTTTATCAGACGGTTCGGAACATGTATTACAAGGCAATGAATCAGGCTCTATCATTATTACAAATAAAACGGTACTGATAGATGGGCTTGAGTACTGCTACAAGCCAATGGAAAATGACCAGCTTCAGGCTATACTCGATTATGATGATGCAGGCTTAAGAAGTGTACGTGTACTGCTGCCTGAAGGCGAAAAACAATACTTTATTGAAAAAAACCCAGGTAGAAGCCATGCTATGACAGTCGCCTAACAACAATATTTACATAACTACTGATGGCAGGTTTTGGACCTGCTATTTTTCATTTAAGCAATTTGCAACGAACGCATTGATATAGACCCCATCTGAAACTGGTCGTTAAAATAACTTACCTGCTCGCCTTTCTGCTGCAAACCAAGAATATAAAATAAAGGTAGTAGATGGTCGTATGTAGGGTGCGCCATAGTAGCGGTATTACCCAGTATCTTTTGATAGTCCAATATAGATTTGTGGTCTCCCTTGTTTATCCATTCTGTCATCTTCGCATCAAATTCTGCAGCCCAGTCATACACTTTATTTCCTCCGCTCCAATCCACCTTCATTAGATTATGTACCAGATTGCCACTGCCTATTATTAGCACACCTTTATCTCTCAGTTTGTTTAGCTGCTTGCCTATTTCATAATGGTAAGCAGTAGGCTGCCCGTAGTCAAGGCTTAGCTGATACACCGGTATATCCGCCGCCGGATACATTGGTAGCAGCACACTCCATGTGCCATGGTCCAGGCCCCAGGTCTCATCTGATGTTACATGAGTACTATTTACCAGTAACGTAGTTTCTTTTGCCAGTTCAGGTGCGCCTGGTGCAGGATATTGAGCTTCAAACAGTTCCCGCGGGAAACCTCCGAAATCATGGATGGTTTTAGGTTTAACATTGCCGGTCACCTTCGTTCCTTGTGTTATCCAGTGGGCTGAGATAGATAATATAGCTTGTGGTCTTGGCAATGTCTTACCTAATTGCTGCCAACTGCGGTGAAAGGCATTGTCTTCTATAGCATTCATAGGGCTGCCGTGACCTATAAATAATACAGGCATGCGCGCCGAAGGCGACAAGTGTCTTTCTAAAGCTTCTAATGCAGATAAACCAGACATATTTACAAATTGTGCGAGCGCTGCCAGGCTACCCGCCTTTAAAAATAAACGCCGATGCATAAACGGCCCATTTAGTACTATACAAATTTAAATGTATATACACCATTTTTCAAATTCGCTTCTTGATGCTGCTATAGCGAGTGATTATATATCGCCCGTAATAGATAATCCTGTAAATTCATACATAGATTATGGCAAAGACTACATCCACTCTATATATTGAGCATCTATCTAAAGACAAAAAGCTACTGCCTATAATAACAGCATTAGGGCCATTGAACCTTAGAAAGCGAAAGAATCTCTGTTTGCGACTATGCGCTTCAATTATGAGCCAGCAATTATCTACCAGGGTGGCAGAGGTGATTTTCAGGCGTTTCCTGGAGCTATATGGTGATGAAGAGCCTACTCCACAGCAAATAATTGATACGCCATTTGACAAGCTCAGAGCCATCGGCTTATCTAATGCTAAGGCAAACTATGTGCAAAATGTCGCACGCTTCATTACAGAACAGGGACTGGATGACAAGAAGATAGCCAAGATGAGCAATGATGAAGTGATAGAAACACTCACACAAATAAAAGGTGTTGGCAGATGGACGGTGGAGATGCTGCTCATGTTTACTTTAGGTCGTGAAGATGTATTTGCTGTGGATGACCTGGGCATACAACAGGCCATGGAGAAGCTGTATAAGATAGACCCTGCAAACAAAAAAGAGATGAAAGAAAAAATGTTGCGCATATCGCAGAAGTGGGCGCCTTACCGCACTTATGCTTGTTTATATTTGTGGCGCCATAAAGATGCAGCTGCTAAATAGATAAGATGCCCTTAAAGGATTACTATAAGATATTGGGCGTTGCGCCACAGGCAGACCTGCAGGAGATAAAGAAGGTATACCGCAAACTTGCTTTTCAATACCACCCTGATACCAATAAGGAGAATCAGTTTACAGAAGCACATTTTAAGGAAATAAGCGAGGCATACAATACACTCTCCAATAGCAACAGGAGAAAGAAATATGATGAAGAGCGCTGGCTGGCCGGCATGGATAGCCGAATGCGCCGGGAGCAGCATATAAGCCCTGAATGGATACTGCAGGAATGCAAAAAGCTAAGTAAGCACATGCGGGGCATAGACACTTATAGAATGAGCCATAGCAGCCTGCGCGACTATGTGCTGCTTATCCTATCAGACTCTCATATGGCGGTGTTGCAGCAATATAAGGATGCAGACATCAATCACCAGATAATATTGGAGCTATTGCAGGCTACAGCGCGCCTGGAGTTTCGGTATATGCCGGGTATAGCTGAAAGGCTTGTGTTGCTGGCAGGTAAGGATAATGAACTGCTACAGCGTATCTATAAACACATGGAAGTGCTTAACAAGCATGAAAAGCGTGATAAATACATGCCGCTCATCATCATTATTATCACCTTGCTGTTGTGTGTGCTCATGTATTTTTATGGAATGAAGAAGTAGGTTACTATTATGCAGTAATTGGCCTTAGATGGACAAAGAGATATAGCGGATCCATGCTGTCATTATTCTTTTTCGCTTCGGGCAGGTCCATGTCTTTTCCTGTTACATACCTGTATAATGCAATAGCCAACTGGCGGCCATGGTCTTCATTCTCAAGGATGAATGAATAGGTTTTACCTGTGCCGTACGTATCATTAAATTCTTTTTCGGCAGCAGGTACATCATGCGTTAAAGACATATTGAAATCGTAGCGGATGTTATCATTATTGTGGAGAACATCAGTAGCGATGGTATGCAATACATCTGTAAGCGTAGTCATGACATGGTAATTAAAACAGCTGCAAATTTAATTATTTAATACTAAAAAAGCGGTTAAATAACCGCTTTTTATGAAATAAGAATTTTAATTCAGACTTCTGAAATCCACGGGCACCAGGCGACTTACCCCTGGCTCCTGCATGGTGACACCGTATATCACATCTACAGAGGCCATCGTTTGTTTATTGTGCGTAACAATGATGAACTGTGAGTTGTCGGAGAACTTGCGGATCATCTGCGTGAACTTACCAACATTCGCATCATCCAGTGGTGCATCTACTTCATCCAGAATACAGAATGGTGCTGGCTTAATGAGGTAGATAGCAAACAGGAAGGCAGTAGAAGTAAGCGTTTTTTCACCACCAGACAGCTGCGTTAATGTACTTGGCTTTTTACCCTTTGGCTGTGCGTATATTTCTATACCACTATCCGCCACATTATCAGGATCAGTAAGGCGCAGGTCGCAATTATCGTCTTCTGTGAACAATGCTTTAAATACTGTTACAAAGTTGGTGCGCACCATATCAAATGTTTCGCGGAACTTGGTATTAGCTGTATTCTCTACTTCTTCAATAGTAGAAAGTAATGATTCTTTCGCGCTCACAAGATCATCCCTTTGCTCCACGATAAAGTCATTACGGGATTTCATTTCCGTATATGCTTCTATAGCGGTTGGGTTTACTTCACCCATATTCTCCAGGCGCTTCTTCAGGCGCTCTGCTTCCGCAGTCAGCTCTTCTATAGTCATTTCACCTGTGCGTGGCTGATCCAGCACATCTTCCAGGTGTACTTTAAATTCTATGCTCAGGCGCTCATTCATACCGGCCAGCTTCAGCTTCATATCATTGAGCTGGTCCTTTATGCTGTTGAGCAATGTTTCAGCATGTTCCTTCTCACGGCGCTTCTGGTTCAACTGACCTTCCTGTGTAGAAATGGTATTACGCATTTCGTAATAAGCACGATCTTTTTCATTCAGCTCACGCTCTTCTGTTTCCTTCCTTGTCAGCAAGTCATACAACTCATTATCACCAGCATGCAGTTTTGTTTCCGTTTCCTCCAGTTGTTCGGTGGTAAGCTTTAGCTGCTCGCTATTATTTTCTATCTGGTGTCTTAAATCACTCAACTGGTTTGTACGGAAAGTCAGTTCCTGCTTCAGTCCCTCCAGCTTACTTTGCTGGCGGGTATATTGTATGTTCTGCTGATTGTATTGCTGTGTTACAAAGTTGAACTCCTGCTCTACGGTTTGAAACTCAGCCTCTGCATTCTGTATATTCTGTTGTATGTTTTGCAGTTGCTCTGTTATCTGCTCCAACTCGTCACGCGTGTCGCTTATGCTGTCATGCGTATGATCCAGTTGCTCCTGCAGATCTGCAAGCCTTTTTTCACCTGTCAGGTTCAGATTTTCAAAGTTCTCTATCCTGTTACCAAGATTGAGAATATGATTTTGCAGCTGGTTTATTTCCTGGCGTGTCTGTTCGATAGCCTTATCATTCAGCTCCTGGTTGAAGCCGGTGATCAGGGTTTGCGTGTCGGCAATGTATTGTTTTAATTGTGCAGTAGTGGCTGTAAGATCTTCGATTTCTTTAGCAAGGCGCTCCAGGTTTTTAGCGCGGCCTATTTTGTTTCCTTCGAACAAGCCAATAGAACCCCCACCGAGCGTGTATTTGCCACGCACCATCTTACCACTCTTTTCTACCAATACATTGCCATTCTGTAAGTCTATCTTAGAAATATCTGCACCGTCCTGAGAGATATATACGTGGCCAAGCAGGTATTGTGCCAATGGTTGATATTGCTCATCCACACTTACTACGCTCAAGGCAGGTATTGTACCTTCCGGCGCTGTAGCCGCGGCGGCAGTGTTCTCCGTAAAATAGCTCTGTATGAAAAAGTTTGCCTTACCCTTTTTGTTAGTCTCCAGCAGATGTACTGCTTTCGCTGCTTCGTCTATATTATCTACTATATAATAGTTAAGATAGTTATCCAACAGGTTTTCAAGCGCTGTGCGATATTCGTTCTGCACCACAAACACATCTGACAACAGAGGTGCGTTGCTATTCCAGTCCTTATTCTTTTTCAGGAACTTGATACTGTCGGGGTAACCTTCCAGGCTTTCCACGAGAGATTTCAACAGGTCGTGCTCATTGCGGCGTGAATCCAGCTTACGGTTTTCCTCTACTGATTGTGCACGCAATGATTCCAGCTGTTCCTGGCTTTGCAGTATTTTTCCTTTTACCTCTTCCTGTCGCGTCACCAGCTGTTCCAGCTGATCGCGCTTGTCTTGTAGTTTATCTTCTGTATCGGTGCGCTCCGTATTCAGTTGGCCTATCTGCGAAGTACGTTGTGCTTTTTCTTCTTCTATCTGCTGCAAGCTGCGCTGCAGGTTCATTACAGAAGTATCTGCAATGGCCACTTTCTTTTCTGCCTCGAACTGGCGGCGCTGGCCCTGTTGATATTCATTGCGGAGCTGTTCCAGCACACGCTTTTTAGCATCAAAGGCTTCGCGTTTTTCATCCACAGCGTTACGCAGCGTTTCCAATTCTTCGCGGAGGTTATCCAGTATTACGGTTTCGTCTTCTATTTGCTTTGAGGCAAAGTCGATAGACTCTTCCAGCTTCTGCAATTGTGCGCCGGCACCTGAGAGAAATTCGGCAAGGCTTCTTTCACGCTCCCTCAAATGATCGAGACGCTGGGCGGCGAGTTTCTTATCACCTTCCAGCTGGCGTATGCGGTTCACGAGTTCGTTGAATTGCTTTTGCAAGCCATTCAGCTCCTGCTCCTTCTCTATGAACTTTACCTTGTCCTGCTCAACGGCTGCTTCCTCAGTAGCTACTATAGCTTCCAACTGTGTCTTGCGATCCGTTTCCTGATCGTGCTGTTCGTTCAGCACTTTATATTGTTCATTGAAATGCTCCAGCGAAGCTTTTACCAATTCAATGCTTATTTCTTTATACTCACCTTTTATCTGGAAGTAACGTTCTGCTTTCTTAGCCTGATTTTCCAGTGTACGCAGGTTATTGCCTATCTCGAACAGCAAGTCCTCGATGCGGTTCAGATCCTGCTCGGTAGCTTCCAGCTTTTGCTTGGCTTCTTTCTTACGTGTTTTATAGATGGATATACCGGCAGCCTGCTCGAGCATACGGCGGCGGGCACCTTCTTTATCTTTAATGATATCATCTACCATGCCCAATTCTATGATAGCATAGGAGTCAGTACTCACACCTGTATCAAGGAAGAGGTTAGTAATATCTTTCAGGCGGCAGGTAACATCATTGAGGCGATATTCACTTTCACCATTCTTATAAAACTTACGCGTAATAGTAACTGTAGTAAACTCTGTAGGTAAGAGATTACGGGTGTTCTCAAAAGTGAGGGATACCTCGGCCATACCGGAACCTGTTCTTGTGCGTGAACCGTTGAAGATGAGATCCTCAAGATTTTCCGAACGCAGGGATTTGATCTTATGCTCACCAATTACCCAGCGAATAGCATCTACAATATTTGATTTACCACAGCCATTAGGGCCCACAATGCCTGTAATGGGATGGTCCAGTAACACATGGGTTTTGTCAGCAAAAGACTTGAACCCTTTAATTTCCAACGACTTTAAACGCAATGCAGTAAAATTTAGCGATGTGAACAAAAATAGTCAAAATGCCCCTGTCTTTCAGTCATTTAATTTATTATGTGGATTATGTGAGGAATACTTTTTATAATATATGAGACCGGAAAGAAAATTTCCGCTTTTTTCCGGTGAATTTCCGGTAGTATAAATATTAATATGAGCCACAGCAAAGTGTTTCAGGGTTTAATTTCCGGTGGGGCGGAAAAATTTGAAATTACCGGTTTGCCGCAATTGCCCGTTTGACATTATAAGAACTTTACAAGCGTAAGACTTATGGCCCTGCGCTATATGCAATATACTATTCCCTGAAGGGGGAAAGCAAATAATGATATCCACATTTTACAGGAAAAACGCCTGAAGTTGGATGGGGAAATAATATCTATTAAAGACGTCATTTTGCTGGCTCAATGCTAAAGTTATTCTTTGCAGCATATTCCTTCTGCGCAGCATTCAATTTTTGAAGATCAGCAGTTTCCTTTTTAGATTCTTCTGTCAGGCGATCTAAGGCGGCCTGCACTTCTGCATCTGTAGCGTTTGCAGTCAATTTTTCCACCGGTATAAATGCATTTGCAATCATACTTTTTTCCATGGTTAAAAAATCAATCATGGCATGACGTAACTTTTCAGAACCCTTTACATCTTTAGCATTCTGTAATTCTTTGATACTTTTATCTATAAACACCTGCAATTCCCTACGTGGGCCTGCCAGTATGGTAAAATCCTTGCTCTTTACAGCATCATTAAATTTATAACCCCAGGCCTGCCCCCTGGCATACAAACTATCTGTCAGCGCGGCTATATGATCATTGAACTCAATAGGTGTTTGCTGGGCAAAAGTCGTTTTGCAGCATATAACGCATATCAGGAATAAAAGGAACAGACGCGACATATATACAATTTTATTCAAAACTATAAAATATTATAATTAAACCATAACTGTTACGGCGATATTTTACTCATTCCATATTATTATGCTATCGACAGAAAGAATGGCTATCATATTAATAGTGAGTACCTTTGTGCCCCAATTGATGAACGCATGGCCAAAGTATCGATAAATATAGCAACCGGAAGTTTGCAGCAGAAGGACACGATAGTGGGTATAGACCTGGGCACTACAAATAGCCTGATAGCTATAGTACGCCCTGATGAAAGGCAACCCATAGCGTTGCGGGAAACGGATGGACTGACACTGGTACCCAGCATTGTACATTTTGATAAAGAAGGAAATGTAACAGTAGGTAATGCCGCAAAGCAACTGCTGGTGGCAGAACCTGAGCGTACCATATACTCTGCCAAACGCCTGATGGGCAAATCTTACAAAGATGTAAGTGAGCATGCCGGGTTCTTTGCGTATAAAGTGATAGACGACAATACAGACTCCC
>JAFDXS010000770.1 GCA_018267795.1 Bacteroidota bacterium
CGGTTACTTGTATGTATTGGTTGTCCTGCAGACCGGTTTTTACATCGCGCAGGTACACAAGCTTGCTTTTAGGATTATAAACAAATACCACCTGCCTTATATCATTGGCATCAATGCTCTGGTTTTTGTTTTTTATGCTATCCGGCCAGTCGCGGGTAGTAACTGCATTTACAGGAACGGACAGGATATTGTATTGACGGTTTGTTTGTATCTCAACAGATGCAGACATGCCGGGCTTGAAAGGGAATCTTCCCTTAGGCAGTTTAGCAACTATATCAGCATAGCTGGCCGGCAGTATCAGGATGTGTACGGTATAGTTCGTTACCTGGTCTGTACTGGTAACCGTAGTGGTTTTGCTGCTGGACACCCCAATTTTTGATACGATACCTATAAATTTCCTGTTACGGTATGCGTCTGCTTCTATTACAGTAGTATCGCCAATCTTTACTTTTTCTATATCCGTTTCGCTTACATCTACACGCACTTCTATACGGCTCATATCAGCTATAGTCAGCAATTCTGTACCTGCCATCTGTGCAGTACCTACTACGCGTTCGCCCTTCTTCACATTCAACTGGGAGATGATACCCGCGGTAGGTGCGAAGATGGTCGTCTTGCGCAGGTTTTCACGCATCTGCGACAGGTTAGCCTCAGCGCCCTGTATACCATATACACCGCCTGTACTGCTTGCTTTGGCAGCATCAAAAGTAGCTTTAGCACTTTTGTAAGAAGCCTCTGCCTGCTCAAACTCAAGCTGGGAGATCACCTTATCCTGGTAGAGTTTTTTATTTCTGTTGTAGGTAGCTAAGGCAAGGTCATATTGCGACTGTGCCTGCGCCATCATGTTTTTGCTGTTTGAGGCAGTAGAGCGCGATTGCTGTACGCTTGCCTCTGCCTGATCTACCATAGATGAGTAGATGGCCGGATTGATCTTTACCAGCAGGTCACCCTTGTGTACGCTATCACCTTCTTCATAATGCAGTTCTGTTATTTCGCCGCTCACTTCGGGTGCTATCTTCACTTCGGTCTCAGGGTATATTTTACCGCTGGCAGTTACAGTTTCAGT
>JAFDXS010000771.1 GCA_018267795.1 Bacteroidota bacterium
CCTCTTCAGGTAGTGAGTCTATACGATTATATCCCAGCCTTAGCTTTTTTAGTTGTTGCAATTGACCTATGCTTGCGGGTACTCGTTCTATCTTATTATCCGTAAGGTTCAGTTCCTGCAGTGCTGGTAAATAGCCTATGGAGTCGGGTAGCTTTTCTATCTTATTATAGCTCAGCGACAGCTCTTTCAGGTCCTGCAGTCTGCCAATAGCTTCAGGTAATTCACGCAGGCGATTACGCAAAAAATTTATTTTCTTAAGCTTTTTGCAGTTGAATAAAGAAGGCGGTATTACAGTGATCCTGTTGTTATTAAAATATACTTCTTCCAGGTTAGGAAACTGGTCAAATACATCAGGCAGTGTATCCAGGTTTGAGTAGGCCATGCGCAGCACCCGCACGTTTTCCTTTTCTTCCATAGCCTTGCCCCACTCTGTATATACCCCTGCTGCCCTTGCCGGACTTATATAACAGAGCAGCATCAGAAATAATATGCCTATTCCCCGCTGCATACCTAAATTTACGAAAAAAACTAATAGATATTATTACCTGGAAAGTTGCTGGTACTCGCTATAGCTTATTAGCTTATAGTCAGCAGGAATTCTAAAATCTGCATTTTCTACCGGGCTTGCAGTCACCCGCTCCGCCTGAAAGTGAAACTGGGAGCCATTGTCATTTTTATAATCAAATACAAGCGGCAAAAATTTGCAATCAGGAAAGCGTTCAAAGGTTATTTTATTTTCAGGCTGCCATTCAGTAGTTAAAGAAATGACACTCTTATTACCATCCCTGTATCCTATCTCAGCCTCGTATGCTGCCGTACCGGCTATCTTTTTTTCTTTGTCTTCTTTACTTACTGTATAGCCCTCATATTGTTTAGCCTTACTTACAAAGTCATCCATGTTCAATTGTATAGCAAACTTTTTGTCTGCCATTGTCTTTAACGAGTACACGGTATTATTCTCAAAATTGAATATCAGCACATCATCATAGCCATTTTTCATTCTTAGCTCTTTTCTCACTTGCTTCCCTTTCATCGTTACTGTATAGCTGCCCGTATATCCGGCAT
>JAFDXS010000772.1 GCA_018267795.1 Bacteroidota bacterium
GTATGGACAGCTTAGCTGCTTTGGCATGTTTTATAGTATTGTGTATTATTTCCTGTACAATCCTGTAGATATTTATCTCTTCATCCTTTGTCAGCTCCCATTCCCCTTCATATTCCAGGCCTATCTCCAGGTCATACAGACCATAGGTTTTGTGTACGTATTCTTCCAGCGCTTTCACTAGCCCATGCCTTACCAGTGTATTCGGCAGTAGGTTATAGGCTATCTCGCGCATCTTTTTTACTATGTCGTCTATATATTTATTAGAACGCTCTATTATTTGCCGGTCATTATCGCTATTCAGCTCCAGGTGGTTTATTTGCAGTTTCACTGCAGATATTACCGGGCCCAGCTCATCATGCATATCATATGCTATACGCTTGCGTTCATTTTCCTGCGCAGTTATCTCAGCCTTTATTTTTGCCTTATATAGCTGCACATTCCTTCGCTGGTGCCTTATCATGTTTATAATGAAGTAGGCGATAATAAAGCCGAGCACTATGGCCGCTATGCCAACTGCCTTATAAAATGCTTCTTCCTGGGAATACATAAGATAGCTATTGCAAGCAGTAAGTTAAATAGAACATTTACGTAAGACACAACGCTGAAGATACTATGTTTAATGCCAATAGCAGGTGCGTAATGATAAAATATTTCTACCATTATCTTATATGAGTAGAATATTATAATAGCAATACAAATAATAAATACCGAGTTTTTAAGCATATTGCCCCGTTCATTCACTATCAGCCAGTTCATTTGGTTTACCGCCAGCAGAATAAGTATAAGCGAGTAGCAAACCCAATATATGGGGCTATACGTTGCTATGCGGCCCATGTAAAAATTCTCGAAAAGCCATATTAATGACAGCGTTCCAATCAGTGTATAATATACAGGCTTCCTTCTCAAAACATTATTACCCCACACACGGAATTGCCAGGAAAAGAAAAAAAGCTCTGTTATGCCATACACATTATAGATGATAGCATCCTTGGCAGACTTATAAAATAAATAGCTGGCTATTTCAGTAATAGTGCCAATAAAAAGTAAATATATTATGGGATG
>JAFDXS010000773.1 GCA_018267795.1 Bacteroidota bacterium
AAGTGGATGTTCAGTCCATTAACATGAATATATGTTGTGCGTATTAGTGTATCGCTGCAGCCTGTCGAGTTGGTGGCGATCAATCGCACAGTGTAGTTCCCGCTGCTCGTATAGGTATGCACAGGGTTCACACTGTTCGTAGTGCTGCCGTCTCCAAAATCCCAGGCATATAATATTGTGCCCGTGCCCGAGCTGCCATTTGAAAACGTAACTGTATGGCCGGGACATATAGATGTATCGGCGGTAGCAAAAGTTGCATGTGGTTTATTCAGTGTTATGGTAGTGCTTGCCGCTGTGCTGCTGCAGCCATATATGTCCGTTACTATTTCTGTTATAGTATCAGTTCCGTTAGCGGTGTAAGTATGATTGGTTATAGCATTATTTGCAGTGTCCACTGCTCCGTCGCCAAATCTCCATTTGTGTTTGGTTATTACATCTGTGCCACGGCTTACGGTATCATAAAAAGACACTGTTAGCGGAGGGCACGTAGTTAGCGATGAGGTGGCAATATGCGCTGTCGGTCCGCCTACATGCTCTATCTGTGTTGTGGAGTCCGTACAGCCATGTGCATCGGTTACTACCAGTTTTATAGTATATAAACCTGCTGAATCGCTTGCAGGGTAGGTATAGTGTATGCTGTCATTTGTAGTTGTGCGGCTTGCACCGTCCCCAAATGTCCATTTGTTACTTGCATTGTGCGCAGAGGTTGTAAGCACCAGCGTGCTGCCTTTACACACTGTGTCCCTTGCTGTAAAGCCTGCATTGGTTGTGGCAAGTATTAAAGGTATTTTTTTAGTATTGGTACAGTGTGTAGTCGTATCGGTAACAGTAAGAGAAACGGTATCCACGCCGTAGGATGCATATGTATGTACCGGGTTCCTTACAGTAGACGTCGTGCCGTCGCCAAAGTTCCAGCTCCAGGTAGTGCCTGCAGCTGTTGTGTTTGTAAAGCTTATCTGTAGTCTGTTACTGCAACTGTAATCATAAGTGAAGGCAGCAGTAGTAGGATATACTATTACAAGCTTTGGTTTGGTAAGTGTATCAGGGCAGCCATTATTATC
>JAFDXS010000774.1 GCA_018267795.1 Bacteroidota bacterium
GCCTCTCCCCTCTTTACCACAGGGTCTGTAACATCGCGACGGGCTGGCACTGCAAGGGATTGCACATAGAACTTCACGGCATTTACCAGGCTATCAGGCAGGTCGGTGCCTTTGGTATCCTTTACACTACTCCACTGCGGCTGGCCATATACACTCTTCTGCGGGAAGACGTAGGATGTGATGCCCATATCCTGCTGCATGGCTGCGGCCACCTGCACGAGGAGGCTGGCAGTATTGGCCTTCAGGCCGAAGCGGCCAAGCTCGGTGCGCTGCGTGTAGGGATTATACACATAGTTGGCCTTGCCGCTAATGCCATCTTTATCGGCATCATAAGGATCGGCAAAGGAGCGGATGGTAGCCTCGGGTATGAGCTCCAGCAGGCCCAGCCCGAAAACGGGCGGGGCCATGCGCGGAGAGGTGAGATAGCCCGCAGGCAATGGTGTGTAGGGATCGGTTAATGTGTAGGTAGGTTTTCGTAGTGATAGGGTTTCGCCATCGGGGAATGTGAATGGCTCTTCGGTATAAGTGATATTAATCTTCGCCTCGGGCTGTGTGCCAAAAAGAGCAACGTCCTGCAGCTGGCCGCCGTAACCGGGGATAGGCAGAGGGCCACCATGCAGGTCGCTGCCTGGTATGCTGAGGCGAATAAGTAAAGAAGAATTGACAAAACCTGCGGTGGGTATGCCTGCACCATCGTTGTGGTGGCAGGAGACGCAGGAGACATTATTGAAAACCGGGCCGAGGCCGCCATAGATGGGCGCAGGCGCTGCCACGAATGACTGCTCGAATATCTTATCGCCCAGCTCGTGCACGTGCAGGTCCCAGCCACTGAGGCCGGGGATAGGGCTGCTGAAGGAGAGCGAACTGATATCGAAAGTGGTAGCTGCACCACCTGATAAGCGGGCATCGTAAGCGTCGTCGTTGCTGAGCACAGCATTGCTGGCCTTGCGGCACTGGGTGCAACAAACAACCAATAAACACATACTGAGGAGGAACCCGATCTTTCTCATGCTTTGTTTAGTCTTTAATGTATTGCTTAATGAAGGGTAATAGTTG
>JAFDXS010000775.1 GCA_018267795.1 Bacteroidota bacterium
ATCAGGCACCTTTCTTAGGTGCCTGCATCATTTTATCTAAAACTGCCTGTGCTAAAGGGTGATAATTTGCCCTGTACTTAGCATATATACTTTTAGCCATATCTGCTTTGCCACGCTTTATCATTTCACCATATACAGGTTCAAGAAATTTTTCGCGGCCTACACTGCTTAGAAATTGCTCCATTGCCGGATAAGCAGGTGCGTAATCAGCGGCTATAGCCATTACAAACCACAGATCTGCTATTTCACTATTACCACTCTGAGTGAAATGGAATGCCGCATCCAAATCTTTCATTTGAGACAATGTTAATGGCTTAGGCAGATTGCGCAGGAATTGCAGCCATTCATGTGTACTCCAGTCTTTGGTTACAAGTTGTGAGGCAGGCGTGCCCTTTTCAAATGCAACTCTTGTACTATCTACTTTTTTAAATCTATCAGGATAAATACGTGGGCAATTGGCCGGAATATCCGGGCCATATACCCAGGCGTTTATATTTATGTTCTTTTCTAAAGTGCTATTTCCCCTTATGAGGTTTGCTTGTAAATAAGTAAGAAACTGCTCAGTATTAACAGATTTAAAAGCGTGCTCACTAAAATACTTATTCAGGAATGCATCAAATGTATCTCTGCCAACATTCACTTCTATCAGCTTCAGGAATGCGGCGCCTTTTTCGTAAGGTATATCTGTAAGACCATCTTCAGGTGTGCGACCTTTCAGGTCCAGTTTCAGCCAGGTATCCTTGCTGGTTTTACCTATATTATCAACCTCGGCTACTAAATCCTGGTATCCAAGTTCCCATAGCATGTCTGAATAATCCTTACCCATCTGCGCTTCCATTATACGGCGCTCAAAATAGTCGGTGAAGCCCTCATTCAGCCAGAAGTCGTTCCAGGTAGCATTTGTTACCAGATTACCGCTCCAGCTATGCGCCAGCTCGTGCGCTACCAGGCTGACCAAAGAGCGATCGCCCGCGATGATGGTAGGCGTACAGAATGTGAGACGCGGATTTTCCATGCCACCTATAGGGAAGCCGGGTGGCAATACCAATACATCAT
>JAFDXS010000776.1 GCA_018267795.1 Bacteroidota bacterium
GGGTATTCTCATTTCACGCAGAAAAAGAATTGCAGGTTTTGTATTAGGTATTGCAGGCATACTGCAGACAATACCCAGCATTGCATTGCTCGGGTTTATGATACCTATGTTGGGTATAGGCATTAGGCCTGCAATAGCGGCGTTATTCCTATATGCATTACTACCGATAATCAGGAATACATACACAGGTATTACAGGTGTAGATACTAATATAACAGAAGCTGCAAAAGGCATGGGTATGAGCAACGCACAGATACTGTGGAAAGTGGAACTGCCCATAGCAATGCCTGTGCTGCTGGCTGGTATAAGAACGGCAACGGTGATAAATGTGGGCGTTGCAACATTGGCGGCTTATGTTGCTGCCGGTGGCTTGGGAGAATTTATATTTGGCGGTATATCGCTTAATAATACCAATATGCTGCTGGCAGGTGCTATACCTGCGGCACTGCTTGCTATATTGTTTGACTTCCTGTTGTCGAGGCTACAGCATATAAATAGTAAGCGGCTGCGCATGGGTGTATGGCTGGCGCCTTTAATTATTTTATTGCTATCATCATTCTATTTATTGCCGCGTAGCTATGATGGTAGACTGCTTGCAGGATTTACTCCTGAGTTTATGGGGCGACAGGATGGTTACCTGGGCCTGAAACAAAAATATAAGCTCAACATACGCAATGTGGTAATAAGCGATGCCGTAATGTACAAAGCAGCATACGAAAAGAAACTGGATGTAATAAGTGGCTATAGTACCGACGGCAGGTTGAAGGCTTTCGATCTGGTAACGCTTAGGGATGACAAAAAGATCTTCCCGCCTTACTACGCAGCACCTATAGTAAGACAGGAAGTATTATCGCAATACCCTGAGCTTGAAACTGCACTGAACATGCTTGCCGGAAAGATAAATGATTCAATAATGACCGGTTTAAATTATAAAGCCGACTACCTGAACCAAAATCCGGAAAAAATTGCAAAAGATTTTTTAGTAAGCCAGGGATTGTGGAAAGAACCCCGAAATGGGAAAAAAGGGCAAATTCGTATAGGTTCTAAGATAT
>JAFDXS010000777.1 GCA_018267795.1 Bacteroidota bacterium
CATAGTATCATAGATACCAAGACCTGCATATACACTGCCACCCGGGCTGTTTATGTACATCTGCACATCGCGGTTGCGGTCGGTGCTCTCCAGGAACAACAACTGCGCAGTCACGATATTAGCTACATAGTCATTGATAGCCTCACCCATAAAGATGATACGGTCCATCATCAAACGTGAGAACACGTCCATGGAAGCCACGTTCATCGGGCGTTCCTCTATGATATATGGAGTTAGCGCATTCGGAACTTTTACTAATGAAGAAGAATAACTGTCAAGAGTTAAACTACTGATGCCACGATGTTTAATGGCATATTTCCTGAACTCATTTGGATTCATAATTCTTATTTTGGGATGTTTATTAGTTCTTTGGTTTTGGTAAAACAATTTTCAATCCATGTTAAATATAATGCCATTACGGCACATTGAATATGACAATTAGCCAATTTTACTATAAGACAATATGATAATTCCCTAATTTGCTGCCTAAACAGGTCATTCCCAATGGCAAAACTTACCCAGGCCGAGCTGCTCGAAATCTTCAATGCCGTAAAAAAAGAAATGAAGCCTTACGAAAAAGGCGAGATAAAAGCCCGCATAGATATTGAAGGAAAGTACGACCTCTGGTCTGAAAAGAAGGGAATAATAGCCCTTGGCAAGCCCCGCCCCGAAATGGCCTTCAGCACCGCCATCCTCCAGAGCAGTTACGTAGGTTTCTACTACATGCCCATCTACTGCATGGACTCAGTCCGAGAAAAACTTTCCCCCGAGCTCCTAAAATGCCTCAAAGGCAAAGCATGTTTCCACATCAAAACAACCGACCCCCAAATGATGTCCCACATCCGGGAAGCCATGAAGCTAGGCTATGAGGGATATAAAAAGCTGGGTTGGATATGATGTAATGCCAAATCCAACAAAAACCACCTCTCCGTCACTGCGAGGCACGAAGCAGTCTCACGAAATGCGGACAAGTTCTTTTCTCCCTTGTTGCGCGTCCCCGCCAACAAGTTCGCGCTGGAATAAACAATGAAATCCATCGGAGTTACTTAG
>JAFDXS010000778.1 GCA_018267795.1 Bacteroidota bacterium
TACAAGACAAAGCTCATGAGCACCGGCATAAATATGGGGTGCAATATGTATGAAACTATAGTTGCAATGACACGTAGCCATTTGGGCTGCGTGGAAACCGGATGCTGTGAAGCAGGTACTTGTGTATCGTTCATTATTTATCCTTCAAGTATGGATGAAAGCCATTTACTCATTTCTTCTATACTCATGCCTTTGCGTTGCGTATAGTCTTTCAACTGGTCTTCAGTGATATGGTTAATGCCAAAATAAGTGCTCTGCGGGTGACTAAAATACCAACCACATACAGAGGCTGCCGGGTACATGGCCAGTGACTCAGTAAGCTGTATGCCTGCATGCTCGGTGGCGCCAAGCAGCGCAAATAACTTTCGTTTTTCAGTATGGTCAGGGCAAGCCGGGTAGCCAGGTGCAGGACGAATGCCTCTGTAGGTTTCTTTTACAAGCTCTGATACATCGAGCGATTCATCTTTGGCATAGCCCCAGAACTCCTTTCGAGTACGCAGATGCAGCACCTCTGCAAAAGCCTCAGCAAAACGATCTGCCAATGCCTGCAGCATTATCTTGTTGTAGTCATCGTGATCTGCTATAAACTTTTGCAGGTGCGGCTCTATACCGTGTATGCTTACAG
Organism: Bacteroidota bacterium; assembly: GCA_018267795.1. Taxonomy (GTDB): domain Bacteria; phylum Bacteroidota; class Bacteroidia; order Chitinophagales; family Chitinophagaceae; genus SZAS-30. Next base: position 626 of record JAFDXS010000778.1, read on the forward strand.
CAAAGGCACCCATATAGTCTTTAGCATTGGGCTTTATAAAGTCGGCCAAAGAAAACTCAGGTTGCCCATCAGCTTTCTTTATTTGCTGACGCAGGTGCTCGGTAGTAGTGAGTACGTTGCCTTGCTCATCTTTCAGCTGTATGGTATCAGGTGCAGTGCGTAATGTTTCCCAAAAGCCTATAACACCTTTTGCAGTAAGCCATTTTTCGGCAATGATCTTATCTATCAGGGCATTGGCATCATTAAATAACTTGGTTGCTTCCTTGCCTACATGCTCATCCTGCAGAATAGCAGGATACTTGCCTTTCATTTCCCAGGCTATGAAGAAAGGCCCCCAATCTATATATCTTCTCAGCTCGGTAAGATCATAATCGGCAAAAACTTTCGTGCCTGTGAACTGTGGTGCGGGCGGTATATAATTA
>JAFDXS010000779.1 GCA_018267795.1 Bacteroidota bacterium
CCTTTCTTTTTTATTTTAGTTGCAGCAAGAATTTAAGATGGCAAAAATCTTTGTAAAGCCGGATTGCGGCAATGCGCCTAAAAAGTTGTTTCTGAAAGACCTGTACAGTTCCCTGGCTGAGGGTGATGTGCGGTGGCTGGAGGATAATTTGCTGGATAATGTGGTGTGGCATATTGCGGGAGTAGGGGAAACATTGGGCAAGGAAGCGTATATGTCCGGGATACAGTCGGGTGTTTTTAAAAGGTTGCGTGAACTGCATATAGATACTATGATAACGCATGGGCCTGAGGTAGCGGTAAGCGGCAGGGTATTAGCGCCGGGAGGAAAGGAAATTGCCTTTTGTGATATTTATACTTTTGCGAGTGCGGGGAGCTATAAGATAAAAAAGGTGGTGAGCTTTGTGGTGGAGGAGCCCGGGCGGCAGAAGTGAGGAAATGGTTTTTAGTGGGGTGCTTTAGTCCTTCAATCCATAGACTCCCCTTATCTCACCATAATCACAAAAATTAATTCCCTGCGTATCTTTGTAGCCGGAAAAAATTAATGAGTGCAGATGGAACCATTTGTAAATAAAGTAGCGGAGAGTGGCATTATAACGCTGGACCTGGCAAACTATATACCCACAGAGGACGAAATAGCAAGCTTTGACCTGAAGCCTTTTCTCTTCAGGGAGATGATACTGAAGGAGAAGGACTACCGCGCCAGCCTGCAGGCACATGACTGGACACAGTACCAGGGTAAAAATGTAGCCGTGTATTGCTCGGTAGATGCTATAATACCTGTGTGGGCCTATATGCTTGCTGCCTCTTACCTGCAGCCACAGGCAGCCTATGTATACTTTGGCACAGAGGCTGAACTGAAAAAAGAAATACTACAGCAGCGCATAGCAGCTATAGATGTAAATGAATACAACGATAAGCGCGTAGTGATAAAAGGCTGCGGAGATATAGTAATACCTGATGCTGCGTATGTGGCTGTTACCCAGCACCTGCGCCCGGTGGTTAAGTCGCTTATGTATGGCGAGCCCTGCTC
>JAFDXS010000077.1 GCA_018267795.1 Bacteroidota bacterium
AGATGGCGTATTACTGGAGACCAACCTAAAAATGCTATATGTCCTAGGTGAAAAACGTCATGGAATCTGTAATTATTTGGATCTCTAGAATTATCAGTAAGCGCATCTCCTAGTTCCACCATTTCGTTTGCCTTTTCCCAAAACATTTTAACTTCCAAAAACTGATCTTGATTAATACTTTCCTTAAAATGTATAATAAATGAATCAGGAAATTTTTCCGCATGACTTTCATCAAGCCTTGGAAAAAAATGAAGTTCAGTTTCGCTAAATCTGTCCACTATTTTCGATAAATTTTTTTCCGCGATTACATTAAGATCCAAATTATTATGCGAGGCAATTGACGATACATACCATAAAACATCACCTAACTCTTGCTCAAGTGCGTCTTTGAAAGTTCCAAAACCATCACCATCTCTAATAAGCTTCTTTAAAGTAGTTAAAACGGATCCGGCCTCACCTGCTAATCCTAAATAACCTAAAAAGAAATTTTCCTGATCTTTAGAATTATATTTTTGAATAGTAAGCGCTGCCTTTTCTTGATATTCGGAAAGTGTCATTTTATGGCTGTTTGGTAAACAATAAAACACGATTTGCAATTATCTTATAATTTCCGAGCTAATCTATAGAGAAGAAACCTTTTCGAAAAGGGTATTTTTCACGTATAATTTTACCTTTTCGAAGTCGCAATCCGTTGAATTTGCAATCCCAAGATCGGCGTAGTTTATAACTACGTCGCACCGGCAGCCAATCTCCCGATTGGTTAAGTTATCTGGCTTCATTCTCCATTGCGCATCGTATGGCACATCAGGTATAATCGGGATTAAAGCCTAACAGCCTTATTCTATATCCTCCACATGATGCCTGACATCCCTGAATAGCTTTTTCACCGCAGCTTTCTGGCCCTGGAATGTAAACCGGGCAAAAGTGTTTACTAAAGGTGTCTTATAGAATACCTTGTCCGTTGCAGGATCAATAAAAACAGCATAACACATAAACGTATCAAAGCCACCATTATTCACAATATGCATTATAAAATCTGCCTTACTCCTGTTTTTCGTCCTTTGCCAGTATTCCCATTTATTAACCATTTCACCCGCATAGTATGTGGTATTATCATTATTTCCGTCAATAAACACTTTATTATCTTTCTTCAGTAAACTTTTCTCCAGTGCCGCATCAAAATGGTAGTTATACTTTGCATCACTGTAGTCATTCTGGGCATTTGTTCTAAGTACAGTAAGTACAAGTAACATTAGCATTATAGTCTTTTTCATAATTGGTGTGTTTAAAACAAACATAATTAAAAAAAATCTTTTTTACCAATCCCTCAGCTTTTTAACCCATCTCCCTTGTTGGCGTCTCGCCAACAAGCTCGCGAAGGTCAACCTCACACAACAACTATTTCAAAGCCCCTCAGCCCGGCAGCACAGTAGCACCACAGCCCAATAGCAGCCCCTCTGAAACTTAAGCCGTCATAAGTTTCAGCGGCTTTCTTTGCTTACTTTCTTTGCCGCCAAAGAAAGTAAGAACACGCGCAACACAAGAATAAGTAACAAGGAGACTACAATAAAACTTAAAATCACATCGCCATATTAACAAAACAATGTGGACATCTTTATTTGGAAACCGCTTGTTAAAAACCCGATATTGCAAAAGGCCATATCACACTATAAAACCCGGCCGCAGATATGAAAAAACAATGGGACATTCATGGGAGATTTTGTTACCTTTTGGGGTACAAATGGGGCACGAATGGGGCATTCGCACAGTTGCAAATTTTAAGCATACAGCAAGCCCACAAAGCATTTCAGCCCAAACAATGCAAAACCCGAATACCCCAACACTTTTTTATGGGCAAATGGGGCATAAGCACAACCGGCAACTTACGCTCCACGTGTTCATTTGTATAAATCGATCAGCTGAAAAATAGTTATATACATTTGCTACCTGTCATGATGCGAAAAACATTAAAGGCTATTTGCCTGGTCTGCCTCCTGTTTCTAACAGTCATTTGCAATGGCCAGCAATATCAGTATCTCGTATTAAAAGGTGGTGGCATAAGAGGCATCGCCTATACAGGTGCAATAAAGGTGCTGGAAGATAAAGGAGTGCTGCAGCATATCACCAAAGTAGCAGGCACTTCTGTAGGCGCCATCACCGGCACATTTATTTGCATGGGTTATTCTGCCGCTCAGATTGAGGACATTATGTTTAAACAAAACATTGCTGCCTTCAATGATGGCGAAGGATACTTTATTGGTGGTCAGTTGAGGCTGCGAAAAAAATATGGCTGGTATAAAGGGAAGCGTATGCAGCAATGGCTGGGCAATATAATAGCCCAGCAAACAGGCAATCCCGATCTCACCTTCATGCAGCTGCACGAACTATGCAAACAGGATAAAAAGTATAAAGACTTATACGTCACTGCCACAAACGTAACGCAGCAAAAACTCATAGTATTCAGCTGGGAGACCTATCCTGATGTAGCAATAAAAGATGCTGTCAGGGCCAGCGCATCTATTCCATTTTATTTTACCGCCATGTTTTTAGACAATACAGGAAAATTAACAAACAAACCACCTAAGGGCACCAACTGCGATATCCTTATAGATGGGGGCTTACTAGCTAATTATCCAATCGAAATTTTCAACACACCACTCGACAGCGCAAACCATTCTATTAATGCACACACACTCGGCCTCAAGCTCGATCGCCCTGACCAGATAACTTATGCAGCTGCCCATGACGGGCTTGCTCCTTTTTACATCCATTCTTTACCCACCTACATAGCTGCCCTATACAATCTCACTCTTAACCAATTAAACAGAGGCGTTTCATCAGAAGCAGAAAAGAAAAACACTATCTATATAAGCACCAGCAATCTAAGCCCGCGCGTACGGCATATCACCAAAGAGCAGAAACAATTATTGTTTAATAATGGGTTGGACGGAGCTCACAGTTTTTTTCAAAAGAACAACTAACTTTAGAATGTATAAAACCAAACCGATCGTATGAGAAACATAGTGTACAACATCAACCTAAGCCTTGATGGCTGCTGCGATCATACCAAATTTGGTCCTGACGAAGAGTTGTTTCCCTACTTTACTCAGCTCATCAAAGACGCCGGCCTGGTAGTATACGGACGCACAACATACCAGTTGATGTTTCCCTATTGGGCAGATGTTGCAAAAAACCAATCAGAAACAGAAGCCATCAATGACTTTGCCCGGGCGCTCACCGCAGTGGACAAGCTTGTCTTTTCCCGCACTTTAGATAGTGTTGATCACAACACGAAGCTGCTTCATGGCGATCTGGAAAATGAAATGCGCAGGCTAAAACAACAATCCGGTAAAAATATCTTGATCGGCGGTGTGGACCTGCCCACGCAATTAATCGCCCTCAACCTTGTTGATGAATTCCAGTTTGTACTCCACCCCACCATTGTCGGTGAAGGAAGATACCTTGCGGAAGGCGCCAACCTTGCCGAAAATCTAAACCTAAAACTTGCTGGAACACAAACCTTCAAATCAGGCTGCATCTGGCTCCACTACGTCCGATAACTTCTACAAAATATAAAAAGCCGCCATCGCGGCGACTTTTCTTAATGCAATTATGAGCATTTATAGCACCCGGCCTACCCTATCAGTTAGCCTCTACATACTTTTTAAAATTATCCAGTATAGCCTGCCAGCCCGCTCTTTGCATTTCAGCAGGGTTTTCATTTTCAGCTTCAAATGTTTGTACCACCTTTGTTCCCTTGCCTTCAGTTGTAAAATGAGTGCTTACCTTTCTGCCATCACCTATTGTGTATTCAATAAGCTCATGGGTTTGCACATTATCATATACCCCACCGAAATCAAAACCAAAGCTGCCATCTTTAGCTTCCATCCTCGAAGAGAACGCACCTCCGGTACGCAGGTCATTCTCGGCACGCGGCGTATGCCAGTCATCAGATGCGCTGCACCATTTTGTTATATGTTCAGGAGCAGACCACAGTTGCCATACCTTTTCAACAGGGGCGTTTATAACGCTCTCAATAGTAATCTTTGTTTTAGTTGCAGTTTCCATTATTTAAGTTTTATTTGTTACAAATTAGGATACAAACATAGGCCCGGTTTGCAGATCACAAGCAGTGTAAAACCGACAAATTAAGGGTGATTTGCGACAATTTATATCCTCATCGACATTACACTATGACTATCCAACCACCGCAACACAATGAATACCTCAGCCTGCTTAGCATACAAAAAACCATAAGATCAGAACATTTATTTGCATAACAACCGAAAGTTCATTTATTTAAACCCCAATGCCTCGATGCTTGTCTATAAGAATATTGCCGATGATAGCGGTATATACCTTCCTGCTATGCAGCAGTTCTGCTGCAAATGCCCAAAACGGCACATATACTGACAGTCTGCTTTCTACACTCCCACGTATAAAGAATGACACCGAAAAAGTTAATACGCTACTCTCAGTTTCCCGTTCATATAAAGCAAATGCCGTAACAAAAGAATTCTATTATGCCAGCCAGGGCCTTGGCATTTCAGAAAAGGTTAATTGGATGCCGGGGATGATGTATGCAGAGCAACTTATCGGCGATTCTTACAGTAGTGTTATGGGTTATAAGGATGCCATACGACATTTTAAATTAAGCATGGCAATTGCAAGAAAATTACAACGACCTGACGTGGAAGCTGCCTGCCTGAAAGCAATTGTTTTTGCATCTTACAAAATGAACCGGCTCGATGATATGGTCTTTTATCAAAAGGCACTGCTTGAGCTGGCACAACGCCAGGCTGAGCCTGGCAATGAATGCATACAGATGAATGCCTATGCGCTAAGATTATCTGATGCAGGCAGGTACAGGGAGGCAATAATCTATTGGCAGCAGGATATTGCATTTGCTGAGAACCACTTCCATGGCAAACAGAAAAATATAATGCTGGCTTCTATACTCAACACCCTCGCTTGCACCTACGTAAAAACGCATCAGACAGACAGCGCCCTATATTGTCTCGGAAAGGCTATGCACTTTATTACACCAACAAACAATTACTTCTTAAAGGCCTATATCACCTCCACCATTTGCGACGTTTACGAGGCTGCAAAGCGTTATGACTCTGCCGAGATATATGGCTTGCAAACCGTAAAAATGGGCCAGGTCTTAAAAAATCTTGACCTGCAGCAGCACTATACCCAAACACTCAGCCGTGTATATGAAGCTGATCGCAAACCTGCTTTGGCCCTCCTCTACCTTAAAAGATTTGATTCCTTGATAAATATTATCAGCAACACCGGGAAAACTGTTGATGAGGCTATGCAACTGGCAAAAATAAATATAGATCAACAGGAAGAGCAAAACAAATTGGAAAAGCATTCGTTTGAAACGATCAGGCACAATCAAAAAGTAGCACTTGTATCAGTACTTGTCACACTGTTAGCATTAATATCACTTACAATATTCATTTATCGAAACCTTAGACAAAAACAAAAAGCCAACAAAACCATAAGCCGGCAAGCCGAAAATCTAAAGACACAAAACGAAATAATAGACAAGGCACTCAAAGAAAAAGAGATGCTCCTGAAGGAAACCCACCATAGGGTAAAGAATAATCTGCAATTAATAAGCAGCTTGCTTGAATTGCAAACAGAAAACATGACTGACGAAAGTGCAAAAAACGCACTGCTGGCAGCGCAACGCAGAGTATTAAGTATTGCTACCGTACACAGCAAATTATATGGCAGCGATGGAAATGAAGCTATAGAATTCTCAGCATTTGTAGCCGATCTGCTGGTTCGCCTGGATAGCGCATTTGGAAATAATGATAAGGCTGTACATTTTATCAATGCGGTACCCGCTACTTATCTCCCGCTGGACACGGTAGTTTTGCTAGGGCTGATATTAAATGAGCTTATCACCAACTCTTACAAGCACGCCTTCAAAGAGACAAGAAACCTAACCATAGCCGTGAGCATGGACGATACCGGCAGTATGTATACGCTTCATTATTCTGATAATGGACCTGGTTTGCCTAATGGCATTTTTGATCAGCCATCTGCATCATTAGGCTTATACATCATCAAACGCCTCAGTAAACAACTAAAAGGAACAGCTACTTATAGCTTCGACAAGGGAAGTACCTTCACTATAATTTTTCCATATGCAACAAGCTAAGATTGGCATTGTAGAAGATGAACTTATTATTGCCGATAGTATACGATCGGTACTGCTGCACATGAGCTACCGTGTACCTGAGCCTTGCAGCGATTACAACGAAGCAATTATGATGCTCCATTCCGAGCAGCCGGATCTTGTATTGCTCGACATAAACCTTGCCAACCGGCAACCGGATGGCATAGCTGTTGCCAGGTATATACGCGAGCACCTGGATATGCCTTTTATATTTCTTACCGCCAACAGCGATGCTGCAACGTTAGAAAGAGCTAAAACTGTAAACCCAAATGCCTTTTTGGTTAAGCCTTTTCAGCGCGACGATCTGTATGCCGCTATAGAGATCGCAATGCACAATTTTTACAGTTCAGGCAAGGCCACGCAAGGTGCACAAGCCAGGCAATATTTATTTATTAAAGAAGGCGCGCTTTTTCACAAAGTAAACTTCGATGAAATATTGTACATCGAAAGCGACCACGTATATGTGAGCATCTATACCGTACAAAGAAGGTACCTGGTAAGAACTTCTTTGCAACAGTACCATGAGGAACTGGACAAAACTGTATTTGTACGTATTCACAGAAGCTACATTGTGAATAAGCACAAAATAGACAGTGTGGCTCCTGCACACCTTATAATGGGCAATAAAATATTACCCATATCCAGGAAATACCGCGATGCATTATTAGAGCTCCTGTAATCGGCTGTCAATGTTGCACTAATAACGAAGATCATCCATTCAGAACATTGTTCGCGTCATTCAGAACATTGGCGGAAAAGTTTATTATTTAGACGCTACGTTTGCTTCAATAAAAAAATATATTTATGAAAAAACGTATACTTATTGCAATTGGAACCTTAATGATAGGTGCGCTTGTTACCTTACAATCCTGCAGCAAAATTGCAGACAAACTGGCTGAAGGTAAATCTGGCAATATCTCATGGGATGGTAATGATATTATTATCAATGTTCCGCCAATAACAGACAATGTAGTACACCTCGCTACAGGCACATTCGAAATGGACATCGATAGCTTTATAAATGCCAACAACACCACTGGCCTTACAATCGATTTAAGCAAGATTGATAGCTTCAAAGTAACCTCTTGCCAGCTAACAATACAAAACCCAACCAGCGCAGACAATTTCCAGGATTTCGAATTATCAGCGCTCTATTTCAATACAAACGTTAACGCGACTACTGCGACGATCGGTGAAATAGACAATAATCCTGACACTTACGCCAGCACACTTTCATTACCTACGGATCCAACGCTTAACCTGAAATCATACGTGAACGATAGCAAAGTTTATTTTAATTATGTATTAGGCGTTAAAGCAAGGAGAAATACCTCAACTACGCTTCAGGTAAAAATCCACGTTACTTACACTTATCATTGGAAGTTCTAATGCTCCAAACAATAAATTAAAGGTATCACAGTCTCACTTTCTGTCATGGCTATAGCCAGGCACATCTCTGATCTGTATTCTCAACAGAGCCACCAATATTAAAAGCCGCTTAATGCGGCTTTTAATATTATAGCGCGCTTGTACGGCAAAAATGTGGATATGTTTTTTTGGAACCTGCTTGTTAATAATGGTATCTTGCTCAATCAGGTTCAGCCCCATCGGGGCTGAACTCCCCAAGCTCTTTGACATACTATAACCCTTAAATATCACGAGATATTTGGCACCGCATTGCCGCATTCGTCACATCATCGCCTTCGCTTAGGTATAAAGCAAGCATTTTATACCCAATTATACCCTCACCAAATCCCACCAAACCCTTACTCCAAAAAGCTTTTAGCTAAAAATCAGCTTTTGAGGTATTTTTCTCTGTAATTATACCTTGCTCGGCAAGTATAACAAATCGATAAAGAGAAGAAATCAACAAGTAGATTAACTTTATTAATAACAATCACTAACCATAAAACATATCCACATGAGCAAAAATCCTGTTGTACATTTTGAAATGGGCTATTTCGACGGAGCCCGCATGAAAGAGTTCTATGAAAAAGCGTTTGGCTGGCAAATGCAGCAAATGGGTGCCGATATG
>JAFDXS010000780.1 GCA_018267795.1 Bacteroidota bacterium
TACTGCGGGCTTCGTATCAGCAGCATCCTGCAAATGCAGTATAGCGCCGGGTACCGGCTCTTCGCCATAAATGGTTAGCTTGTTTAATGTCATAAGGCGGCGCAGCTGTATACCCTCGGCCTGTGATATCATCAGCAGGTTTTCACCTTGCTTCACTGTATGCATAGGTCTTACACCTCTGTAATTCTTCTTTTCGAGGTACACAAACATGCTCGCAGGCAGCGGTGCATCCTTCAGGTCATTTATTTCCAGCAGGTGCTCGTAGCGGACATTAAACTTCAATGCATATTGCAATAGCATGTCACCCTTCAATGCATAAAAAGCACGGAGCCCGTTTACTTTCAACAATACACCTTTTGCGGGTGCAGATGAGTAGGGCGTTATGACTTCTTTACCTTGCTTTTTTTTTGAAGCGATGGGTGTTACCGTAGTAACGGTAGCTGTCGCAGCGGGTGCTGCAGTTTCGTAAGTTGCATTATTTGCAGGTGCCTTTACGTTTATATCAGTCTTATCATCAGCAGCTAAATCGCTTGCGGGCATGCCTGAATTGTCAATAGCAGCATAAGTATATGCCTGCAGGTGAAAGTCTTCAATTATTTTTATCAGCTGCTGCGCATAATGCGGATTAGTAGCATAGCCACATTTCTTTAAGCCATAAGCCCAGCCCGCATAGTCTGTTACAGACAGGCGGAACAATGAAGCATAGCGAGGAGTGCCTTTTAAGTAATCGGAGTGGTCTTTATAAGAATCTTCGCAGCATTTATATTTTCTGAAGCATTCATCCGGTGCATCATCGGTATGTGCAAATGTTTCGCCTGTCCAGCCGCTTTTGCATTTGATACCAAAGTGATTATTGGCGCCGGTCACCAATTCACTGCAGCCGGCCTGGGTTTCCAATATGCCCTGGCCCAGTGTTACTGCTGCGGGCACGCCGCTCCTTTTCTGCTCGGCTACTGCCAGCTTTCCATATTGTTGTACATATCGGTTTGCTTTATCCGCATATGAATCTTGTGCGCTCATACGGAA
>JAFDXS010000781.1 GCA_018267795.1 Bacteroidota bacterium
ATCTGAGCCCATACTTTGTAACCAACACTGAAAAAATGCAGGTTGAGTTGCAGAACCCTTACATTCTTATCTATGAAAAGAAAGTAAGCACACTTAAAGATATTCTTCCTATCCTCGAAAGCGTGGTACAAAGCGGTCGCCCGCTGTTGATCATTGCTGAAGATGTAGATGGTGAAGCACTGGCTACACTGGTGGTGAACAAACTGCGTGGTTCATTGAAGATAGCTGCTGTAAAGGCTCCTGGCTTTGGTGATCGTCGTAAGGAAATGCTGCAGGATATAGCTGTGTTAACAGGTGGTACTGTTATCAGCGAAGATCAGGGCTACAAGCTGGAAAATGCTACTATAGCATCTCTTGGCCAGGCCGAAAGCATTACTATCGACAAAGACAACACTACTATCGTAAACGGTAAAGGTGAAAAAGACAATATCGTAGGTCGTGTAAACCAGATCAAATCTCAGATAGAAACTACTACCAGCGATTACGATCGTGAAAAACTGCAGGAACGTCTTGCTAAGCTTAGCGGTGGTGTTGCAGTATTATACATCGGTGCTGCTACAGAAGTAGAAATGAAAGAAAAGAAAGATCGCGTGGACGATGCACTGCATGCTACACGTGCTGCTGTAGAAGAAGGTATAGTACCTGGTGGTGGTGTTGCTTATATCCGTTCAATAGAAGCGATAGAAAATATCAACACTGAGAACAACGACGAAAAAACAGGTGTTGCTATTGTTCGCCGCTCACTGGAAGAACCACTGCGCCAGATTGTAGCTAACGCTGGTCTTGAAGGTTCTATCATTGTGCAGAAAATACGCGAAGGCAAAGCTGACTTTGGTTTCAACGCACGTACAGAAACTTATGAAAATATGTTTGCTGCAGGTGTTATAGATCCTACTAAGGTGAGCCGTGTAGCACTTGAAAACGCTGCATCTATCGCTGGTATGCTACTTACTACTGAATGTGTAATAGCAGACAAACCAGAACCAAAATCTGCTGCTCCTGCAGGCATGCCTCCGGGAATGGG
>JAFDXS010000782.1 GCA_018267795.1 Bacteroidota bacterium
TATATAGATTGTTAAATCAGTATATCTGCCTTGTAATAATTATTTTATCCGCATAGTTTTCAGTAAATTTGTAATAATTACAAACTGGGTTATCGCCTTTGTTCTCAGGGGAGGAAAGTCCGGACAGCAGAGGGCAGCGCACCACCTAACGGGTGGGGTTCCGGTAAAACGGAATACAGAGAGTGCCACAGAAAATAACCGCCTTTTATTAGGTAAGGGTGAAAATGTAGGGTAAAAGCCTACGCTGTATATTGGCAACAATAAACAGGGGTAAACCTTGCGCGCTGAAATGCCAAATAGGCGAACGTTTGAGAACGGCTCGTTCAAGTTCGTGGGTTGGCAGATAGAGGTGTCGTGCGAGCGACATCCCAGATAAATGATAACGGCCTCGGGATCATACGAGGCTACAGAATCCGGCTTATAGGTTTGTAGTTGTTTTGGTTAAATGATGTGAGCGCCGGTTTTGCCCGGTGCTCGCCTTTTTATAGCATCAATCCTTTTGCATTCTGTTTCTCCTTAAAATTTCTTCTTCATTAAACCTGGCATAGAAATTTTGTTCTAATCATTGAAGAAACAAAATTATTATTTTATGAAAGGTATTAGAAAAACTTTTCTCGCATTAGTGGTAGCAATGTCATGCATGTCTTACCATAGCAATGCACAGCTAATAGTAAATATCAGGCCTGCAAGACCTGTGTATGTTCGCCCTGCACCTCCCAGCCCAAGGCATGTATGGGTAGATGAAGAATGGCGCGAAGATCATGGACATTATGTATTTGCAGGTGGTCATTGGGTAGTTGCTCCTCGTCCGGGTGGCATGTGGGTACCAGGTCATTGGGTACGCAGGCCTCGCGGTTGGGTTTGGCGCCCTGGTCATTGGCGTTATTAGAATTAGAAATAGCAAATGAACTCTCCAGATGGAGAGTTTTTTTATTATATCGTTCTTTCACTTCCATTTCCACATCTTTCTGATTGGCACGTTTTTATTGCTGCATTTTTGTGCTATTGGTGAAACGTGTTTCAT
>JAFDXS010000783.1 GCA_018267795.1 Bacteroidota bacterium
AATAAAAGTAGGTCATTGGGATTATGTGGTGCTGCAGGGACAAAGCTATGAGCTTTCCCTCGCCCATCCTGAAACTACAGTGTTTATCTACGCACACAACCTTGATACAATTATCAGGGCTTACAATCCCTGCAGCGAGACTATGTACTATATGACATGGGGAAGAAAAAATGGCGATACTGCTTCCTGCCCCACTATCCCTTACCTCTGCACTTATCAGTCAATGGATAGCATGATCCGTTTAAATTATATGCAAATGGCTGTTGTCAACAGTGATATTGTTTCCCCTGTAGGCGCCGTAAGGCATTACATCAGGCAGTACTATCCTTCTATCGAATTGTACCAGTCCGATGAAAGTCATCCTTCGCTTGCAGGCACCTATGCTGCCGCATGTTGTTTCTATGCTGCAATATTCAGGAAAGATCCGGGCACTCTTACTTTCAATCCTGGCATCTCTTCAACTGATGCCCTTAATATCAGGACCGCTGCAAAGACAGTTGCCTACGACAGCCTGCACTACTGGCACATTGGCCAGTACGATTCTCTCATTACTGCCCGTTGCCAGGCAGCAACTGGCATCACCGATATCAAACCCCACGCAAATGTAATGCTGTACCCTAATCCTGCAACAGACGCCATCACAATACAGACGGAAAATAAAAAGCAGCTGGTACAGGTTTACAACTATATGGGAGCAATCGTAAATGAACTAGAAATATCCGGCAGTACATTGCTCAATATTTCAACATTGCCTAAAGGCATTTATTTCCTTCATATCAATAACGGTCAGCAACAGACTTACAAATTTGCAAAGCAATAATCAGGTTACCAGTTTGCTTCGTTGCTATTAACGCTTAGTCGCTTAGCTATACGGTCCATTGTTTCCATTGCTGCAGCCGCTACAAAATCACTTATTGCTTTTTGTTCTTCAGGGCATACCTCATCGTTCACCAGGTCTTCGTAGTAACCACTATCGGCTATACTTTTTTGCCCATTTACTATTGGTATCGCCTCGGC
>JAFDXS010000784.1 GCA_018267795.1 Bacteroidota bacterium
GTACATAAAGTCCGCTGACCGCAATAAGATCAAAAACTATTGATTGCTTATATAAACCACTCACCATCCGTCGGTACCCTGCATTGGCCGCTGAGCTCATGTTTTGCTAATGCATTCTTAATGTCCGCCCGGCTTTCCGTACCATGATTCACAGCTTCAAGATGTACTACATACACCTTTGCATCAGTGGAATAAGTGCATAGAGTAACAATATCTGCAATATCCATTACTATCGGGTCTCCGGTTATGAAGCGTGCAGCACCTCCATTCACTATTATATCCTTTGGTTTAAAGGTATCCAACGAATCCTGCACCTCTTGGCACCAGATAGTATCACCGGCTATATAAAGACTATCCGCACCATGTTGTATTATATACCCGGATACTGCGCCCATGCGTTTCCCGTTTTCACCAGTGCCATGCTGCCCGCCGGTGCGGTAAATGGTCAGCTCATCCCAATCTGTACGTAGATCTACAGGCACTACATTAGTAAAACCCTGCTCGCGTATGGTTGCAGCATTTACAGGCTGGCAAAAGAGTAATATATCTTTAGGTAATAGTTGCTGTGCCTTTATATCCCAGTGGTCGAGGTGTATATGTGTCAACAATACAGCATCAGTTTGGCTTATTAAACATTCTAGCTCTTGCTCACCAATCGGTAGATCTACCAATGGGTTCTTTATAGCTCTTGCTGTGTGCATAAAAGGTTCATAGCTGCCTTTATCTGCCAGCATTGGGTCCACTAATATTGTCTTTCCATTCACCTTTAGCACCAGGCTTGCATTTCGTAATAGTTGTACGTTCATTATAAAGCAGTTAATTTTGAAAGCGCAAAGTTGCAGCTATCATCCCTTACGCTCAAGAAGTTTACTTTTTTGTAACCCGTTCACATTTTGGTAACCATGGATTATAAACAGTTCAGACATTGTGGACTTAACGTAACGCTCAATATACTTTCAGGTAAATGGAAGCCCATTATCCTGTATCACTTGTTTCATACAGGTGAGATGCGTTTTA
>JAFDXS010000785.1 GCA_018267795.1 Bacteroidota bacterium
ATATTATTACCTTGCCACATAATACCTCGTCATCGCGAGGCACGAAGCGATCTCACGAAATCCGGGTAGCTCTTTGACATACCGTAAACCCACATCAGCGAGTATTTGCGCTATAGAGAGCCTATGCGTCTGCGACAAGGCAATTTTAAATTTTGACTTTTTAATTTTGAATTTGAAGATTATACCTTTTTATACCCTCCCATAACATTTCTATACCGCCTCATACCCTCCCATATACTATTTATACCGTTTTATACCCAATTATACCCTGCACCAATCAGCTGCAATCAGCCACCACAATAGCTTTCAGCCAAAAACACAAAATCAGCAATATTATTTTTCTGAAACAGCAGCGCAAAGGAACCGGGCAACCTCAAATTTCCGCTACCGGAATTTTCTTACCGACCGGAAAAAACACATGCAGACCCGCCATCACAGCGCTTATAATAAAAACCACTAACGGAAGAAACCGGAAATTATCGGAAAAAGCAGGCAACAGGAAATACCGGCCATAGGCACAAGGATAAAATAAAAACACCGCCTGAAAAACAAGCGGTGCTATCCGGAGGTCGCGAGCGGATTCGAACCGCTGTAGAAGGTTTTGCAGACCTGTGCCTAGCCACTCGGCCACGCGACCCTAAGGGACTGCAAATGTAGGAAAATTTATGCTTTATGCAAGTAGAGATGAGAAAATTGAAAACTAATTATACACATCAAAAAATTATTGAAAACAATAGTGATATGCAAGGCAACTTTGTTAAAATTGATAGCCTAAATTTATCATTTGCCGCTATAGCAGCTTTCAGTCATTCCCATTACTTTTACAGCCATTATGTATCCTGACTTCCAATATTTTTTCCAGAGCCTCTTCGGCACAGATATGCCGGCCTGGCTCAGCATCTTCAAGACATTTGGTTTTTTCGTGGCGCTTGGTTTTATAGGTGCTGCACTGGCTACCATATCAGAGCTGAAAAGAAAAGAAGAACAGGGCCTGCTGCTGCCTGAGTTTAAAA
>JAFDXS010000786.1 GCA_018267795.1 Bacteroidota bacterium
CATTATTAAAATCATTTTATCCCGGAAGCTTTGCTACAGATAAAAATAACCGCTATGCCATTGCAGCAATAAAGGTACCGCAGGAGCATAGGAAAGAGGTATTCGCCGCTTTATCCAGACAGAACAGCGTTACAGTAACAGACAAGCAACAAAGCGCCGCGCAATTGGTAAAGGTCTTGAACAGCGATTTTAACAGCATAGCCTTGTACTCGACACTAATTGTATTCTTTGCATTGCTTATAGGCTATGGTAGAATAGAATTAACGCTTTTCTCCTTTTTGCCAATGGCAATATCATGGGTATGGATATTGGGATTGATGTCATTACTGGGCCTGAAATTCAATATTGTCAATATAATCATCTCAACCCTCATCTTTGGCCTGGGTGACGACTACAGCATCTTTACCATGGATGGGCTGATGGAGAAGTATAAGCATGGCACACATAAGCTCACATCTGTGCGCGCAGCAGTATATGTGTCTGCCGTTACTGTGTTTATTGGTCTTGGGGTATTATTACTTGCTAAGCATCCTGCACTGCGCTCTATCGCTTTTACATCCGTTACCGGCATGTTATGCGTATTGTTCATCTCACAGACGCTGCAACCTTTCTTATTCAATATATTTATACAGAATAGAGCCAACAAGCGTTTTCAGCCATTTACACTCTGGAGCCTTCTTAGATCATCCTTTGCCTTTCTCTATTTTGTTACCGTATCGCTCATCACTACTTTATTAGGCATTATATTAACCAGGTTATGGCCATTTAAGAAAAGCGAGAAGGCCAAATACCTGTATCATTGCTGTATTAGCCTGTCCACCAAAAGCCTGGTATATATAATGGCCAATGTCAGAAAGCGGATATATAATTTACCTGGTGAGGATTTTCAAAAGCCTGCTGTGTTCATTGCCAATCACAGCTCTTTTCTTGATATCCTTTTTACTACAATGCTTAACCCTAAATTGGTATTATTAACCAATCATTGGGTATGGCGCTCACCTGTATTTGGCGCT
>JAFDXS010000787.1 GCA_018267795.1 Bacteroidota bacterium
CGTCTCCATAATGCGTACTACCTCTCCTGCACCTGCAGTATTCGACTCGTCATGCGCATGGAATTTTGTCGTTTTCTTCAAAAACTTACCGTAGATCGGGTGCTTTACTTTACGTTCCACAGCTACAGTGATGGTTTTATCCATCTTGCTGCTGTTTACTATCCCGATACGGGTTTTTCTACGTTTTCTTTCAGTCATATTTGACATCTATAAAAAATTAATTAGAAACCTAATGCTCTTCTGCGCTGTTCTGTTTTCATACGCGCAATATTGCGGCGTATCTGGCGAATAGTAAGCGGATTTTCGATAGGATTAACCGCATGGCTGAAATGTAATTTCTTCAGACGCACTTCCTCATCCTGCAGCTTACCTACAAGCGTCTGGTCATCCAGCGAGCGATAATCTTCAACTTTCGCTTTTTTTGCTTTTGCCATGATTTCTTTATTTATAATAATTACTGTTCTTGTTTCAATAATGCCCTGCTATCTGCAGATCATTGTAATTTATTTTGCAGCTACTTCTGCTACGTAATCGCGACGAGTGATGAATTTCGTTTTGATAGGCAGCTTCTGTGCGGCAAGCTCCATAGCTTCACGTGCTACTTTCTCAGGTACACCGTCCATTTCAAACATGATAAGACCTGGTTTTACCACAGCAGCCCAGAATTCCAGGTTACCCTTACCTTTACCCATACGCACTTCCTGAGGCTTGCGAGTAATTGGCTTATCAGGGAATATACGAATCCACACATTACCTTCACGCTTCATATGACGCGTCATTGCCTGGCGGGCGGCTTCAATCTGACGGTTGGTGATCCATTTTGGTTCCAACGCTTTCAGAGCAAACGAACCAAAGGAAATGGTAGCTCCACGCTGAGCATTACCCTTGATACGGCCTTTATGCGCTTTACGATGTTTCGTTTTTTTAGGTTGTAACATTGTTACAAGTTTTATTATAGTATGCTAAGAATATTTTTTATTAACGACGGCCGCCACCTTTGTTAGCACCGCTC
>JAFDXS010000788.1 GCA_018267795.1 Bacteroidota bacterium
AACCAGATGCGTGTAGAGTATAAACTGAATTATATGCCCAAGGAAAAGCCCGATGTGCGCATGCTCACTTGGACAGATCTTGCAAAGCAGCTATACAAAGGCTATTATAATTTCAGCACTAAAGAAAAACGCGCAGTAGAAAAATATTTAGAACAACTGGAAGTAAACGGCAATGATGCAGAAGTAGAAAAAATTAAAAAAATAGAAGAAGGTATAAAAACGAATATAGTCTTCAACAAAGACCTTTCAGGCGATGATGCTAAAGCGCTGGATAAAGTAATAGCCAACAAAACGGCAAATGAGGAAGGCTACGCCAGGCTCTTTGCTGCATGTTTTACCTTAGCCGGTGTACAGCATGAATTTGGTCTTTCGTCCAACCGCTTCGAGCACCCCTTCGATGAAGATTTTGAGAACTGGAATTATCTGGAGACCTATGTTTTCTATTTCCCGGCTCAAAAACAATTTCTTGCACCGTCTTATATTTATTATCGCTACCCTGTAGTACCCGCATCACTGATCACCAATAAAGCCATCTTTAGCAAGATAACGGATGATGATGCAGTTGCCGACATACGTACAATCACCCCACTGCCTTTAAAAGAGAGCGAAAATAATATTACAGCCAACGTGTCATTCACTGGAGATGATCTTGATCCGCAGGTAGAGGTAACACATACTTTCTCTGGTTATTCTGCTATGGGCATACGCGAGGCTATAGTATTGCTGCCAAAGGATAAGCAGAAAGAAACAATAGAAAATATTGTAAACCTCTCTGACAAACCTGAAGATGTGCTCACATATAAAACGGCGAATTCTGCCTTCCATAATTATTATGACAACAAGCCGCTTAAGCTAATGGCTACCCTCAGGGCTCCGCAGCTAATGGAGAAAGCAGGCCCTAAATATCTCTTTAAGCTCGGCGATGTCATAGGCCGTCAGCAGGAAATGTACCAGGACACAAAGCGCGAATTGCCGGTATCTATAGCATTCCCGCATTCCGAAAATCGCA
>JAFDXS010000789.1 GCA_018267795.1 Bacteroidota bacterium
ATTTTGAGAATAAAGAAGCATTACTTATAGAATTTACCCGTAAAGGTTTTTTAAATCTGGCCTGTAGGTTGCATGAGGCCAAAGCAAAACATAGGTTACCTGCTAAGCAGTTAGAGGCCATGTGGTTTGCCTATTGGAACTTTGCATTTGAAGAACAGGAATATTATCAGTTAATGTTCGGGGTAGAGGTTAACTGTTGTGTGATGAGCAAAAATTTCCCTGAGTCGGAGTTGCCCGGCGAGATATTTGGTGCTGTTATTCAGGACTTAGTTGATAGAAGTAATAACCCTAATACCGATGTTTGCAAAAAGTACTACACCTTTTGGTCAATAATACATGGGCTAATTAGTATCAATATCGTTAATAAAGGAAAATCAGATAAACTAAACCAGGAAATCCTAAAAGACGCCATCACAGGCATTATAAGAACCATTGTAGCATAATATCACTATTTCTAATTTTTTAACCTTCTAATTACAGATCATGCTGTTACGTCATCTTTATGCGTAACTATCTAAATCTTTCTCACTCTATTTAACACTGTTAAATTATTTAATGTCGTTTATGAAAAAATTAATATACAGCCTCGCTTTATTAACTATTTATAGCTGCAACGCGCCTAAAATGGGCGACAATGCAGCCACTCCTCAATCACTGCCGGTACTCGCAATACAATCTGAAAACGCAACTACTTACCGTGATTTCAATGCCAGTGTGGAGGGGACAAAAAACATAGACCTGCGTCCGCAGGTGGACGGGTATCTGGAAAAGATATTTGTTGACGAGGGTGCTCATGTGCATAAAGGTCAATTGCTTTTCCAGATAGATGATCGTCCATATAGGGAGCAATTGCAAAATGCAAAAGCAAGCTTGTTATCTGCAAAAGCCAACCTGGAAGCGGCCCGTATCAATGTAGATAAACTGACTCCACTGATCCAAAACAACTTGATATCTGATGTGCAGGTAAAAACGGCCAGGGCTGCCTATGATGCCGCTAAAGCTAATG
>JAFDXS010000078.1 GCA_018267795.1 Bacteroidota bacterium
TGCTCATACTTTTCTATGTGGCCATATAGCATAGTTGCATTGGTATGC
This sequence comes from Bacteroidota bacterium, assembly GCA_018267795.1. Lineage (GTDB taxonomy): Bacteria > Bacteroidota > Bacteroidia > Chitinophagales > Chitinophagaceae > SZAS-30. Next base: position 49 of record JAFDXS010000078.1, read on the forward strand.
ATACCCAACTTATGCGCAGTTTCATGTATCAGCAACCACCCGTCAGCATCTACCTTATCGGCACATATTTCATTGCGCACATCAGGATGGAATATTTCAGCGCCACCACCGGGCATGGATTGCAGGCCTGCATCTTTTAATCGCTGCATACCTTCCTCTACACTCAGCTTAGCCTTACGGAACATATAGTCAAGCTCTACAGCAGTAAAGCCCTTTATATGCAACTCTGGGCGATGTGCTTTTATTTTACTTATCAGTTCGCAGAAGAACTCAAGGTTCATTTTAGGGTGTACGCCACCTACTATGTGTACTTCTGTTACAGGCTGACCATCATATTTACGCACTATGTCCATCATTTGTTCCTGGCTAAGCTCCCAGCCCTCATCACGATTTTTATATAAACGTGAGTAAGAGCAGAAATTGCAAGTGAACACGCACACATTAGTAGGCTCAATATGGAAGTTGCGATTAAAATATACCCTATTGTGATGCAAGCGCTGTGCTATATGATTTGCAAGAGCGCCTACAAAACCCAGTTCCCCTTTTTCAAAAAGTAAAACGCCCTCTTCTTCAGTAAGGCGTTCCTGGTTTTGTACTTTTTCTGCTATACGAAGCAGGTTTTTATCTAAATGTGATTGTTTGAGAACTTCTGGCAAATTCAAAGGACTAACTATCATTGTAACAATATTTTTCTTACCTCTTTTCCCTTGCTATACTGGCACTCCACAAAGTAAATGCCCTTAGTCATTCCGGAAAGGTCTATGTTTATTATACTAATCTGCTGTTGGTTAATACTTTTTTCCCACACTTTCTGGCCCAGTATATTCACCACGCTTATGGCTTCAAGGTCCTTAGGTGCTGGCGCAAAGGTAAGGTTTATTTTGCCTGTGGTAGGATTAGGATAAATAGAAAGATTTGAAGTGCTTATAGCCGGTACATCAGGTACAGCCAGCAGCTCCGGATGTTGTGTTAATGAATAAGATTCACCGGTAGGCAATAGCTCTCCGTGCATTGCATTTGCCTGGTCATTGGTAAACATGTACATGCAGGCATCATTGGTATAGTCCATATAATTCATGAACATGATACCGGTATCTACAGATTTTGAGCAGGCATCTGTTACAGGAAAAGTAGGGCAGCCATAAGTAGCATCTGCCTGCGGAGGGGTATCCGCCATACCATCGTCGGTACCACCACTGCCGGGACATTGACCGCCATCATCACCCCATATATGTATCATTTCAAAATAATGCCCCATTTCATGCGTAAGCGTACGTCCCTGGTCTATATTAGCAAAGAAATTTTCAGTGCTCGATGAGCGCCGTCCCCAGGCGTCATAGCGTAGCATTACACCCATTTCATCCTTCGGATATGCTCCGGCACCTACAGTATAGCTTGGCATTATAGTAAGGCCAATGGTAGTAGATGGGCTGCCATTTACCAGGAAGTTTGTTATCCATACATTTATGTATTTCGTTACATCCCAGGCATCTGCACCACCGCTATCCACATGTTTAGCATTAGCTCCTGGGTCATCATTATTTAGTTCGAAGCCATTTTTTGTGGTAACAATTACTTCCCAGCCTGGAGTAGGGTTCCCATGCGGGTCCACTTTGGCCAGCCCGAAGCGAATAGCCGGATTGCCATACCTGGTTTTAAATACTGTAGGTATCTTGGTGCTATCGGCATTTCCCTTATTATAATCTTCATTCAATACTGCTATCTGGCTGTTTACCCTGTCGCTTATAGTAGCAGGGTCCATTAGCTTAAGATAGTCTGAATCTAATACTATATGGAAAACAACAGGAACCGTTAGGGTAGTGGTGGTAGTTAATTTAGCGCCCGTTAATGAAGCGTTCTTTATAGCTTCCTGCGTCATTGTGGCATGCTCTGCATCAAAATTTGGATTTCTTTTAATGGCGGCGGCATGAATAAAATTATAGCCGCATTTATCAGCTGTTTGTGCCCATGACAAATTGCTAAGTGCAGGCACACACAAGGCCATTAATAAAAATTTCTTCATACAGCAGAGGTTGGATTAGGTATTAGACGAAATTTACAACTATTAGTTTAAAGAAACCTTTATCCTATGCAATTTTGACTATATTTTACAAATTAATGGCTATTTCTTTTTCCGGCTGTTTATCTCGTCGCGTATCGTTATGGCGCGTACATAGTCCTCCTGTTCCAATACCTGCTGCAGCAAGGTATTCAGTTCTTCAAGGTTCATGTTGCGCATCTCTTTGTCCACGCCTGGATTAGATATGGCTGGTGCAGCTGGTTTTGTCTCAGCACCCTCCGTGGGGTTGTCAGTCTGGTCCAGGTAAAGGCCGGCTGTTTCCAGTATATTTTCGAAAGTATATATGCGGCAGTTAGCACGTACGGCCAGCGCCAGTGCATCAGATGTGCGGGAATCTATTTCTATAGTTTCACCGTTTGACTGGCATACCAATTTGGCAAAGAATATGCCTTCTTCCAATTTATATATGATAACTTCTGAAAGATCTATAGCAAAGGTTGCCATAAAATTGGCAAAAAGATCATGAGTAAGGGGGCGACTGGGTTGCATACGCTCCAGGGCTACGGCAATGGCCTGGGCTTCAAAGCCGCCAATAACTATTGGCAGGCGACGAAGGCCATTTACCTCGCCGAGCACTACGGCATAAGAGTGAGTTTGGGTAATACTATGGGATAAAGCAACAATTTCCAGTTCTATCTTTTTCATTACTTAGTTCAGTCTTTCACAAAATTTTGAATTGTGAAGGTAGCATTTTTTCTAAAAAATTTTGATATCAGAAAAGGGTTGGTGCTTCCTGCTCAGAATGCCCCGTTTCTTCCTCAGAAATAAGCGATATTTCCTTAACATCATTACTTGCAATACGTGTGCCAACGGTCTTCCAGCCGGTTATGTCCAGGCGCTCGCTCAGCGCTATTTCCTCTTCTGTCAGTTCAGATTTTTTCTTTCCTGTTTTCACTACTATCACCGGCTCGGGTTGCGTACTTACTAACTCCAGCCTGTTGCCTTCGCCTTCTTTTATAAACAGGTACCTGTTTTTTAGCGTCTGCGACTCTATCATAAAGCGTTTGGCATTATACTGTCCTGCTTTCGCATCATAGTACACTGCAGATATCACTTTTTCAGGCGCAAACTTTTCTATTCTTAGCAGGTTATCCGTTTCAAAGCGATTGGTCAGCTCAAAGTCTGTTAATTCATAGCTGCCATCTTTATAGAAGCTTATTATACGGTCACCCTCTTCAAAACGGCCAAGCAAAGTGCCTCTGCCATCTTTATTCAGTCTGCCTGTGGCAGTATCATACCATATTTTTTGTGCAGAAAGGGTAGAGCGGCCTTTTTCTTTAAACTTAACACTCTTTATAGGATACTTAGTTACCTGGTTTCCCTGTGCAGAGCGGCTTTTTATTTCAAGCTCTTCGAATGGGAAGTCAAATACCTTATTGCGGGCTGTGCATCCCGGCGACAGGGTAATGGTCACTATCTCTGCCTCCCCATTCGCATTTATCGACAGGTATTGCACCTTACTGTTCGGGTTGCCTTTTGTCAGGTCATATTCCTTATCGCGGGTTATGCCTGTTACATTAAAGCGCTTACCGTAAGAAATACCTGTTTTGCCATCTACATATATCATATTATAAGTAGTACGCTCATCGTTTTTCTGGAAGATAGCCAGGTGTATAATATCCTTACCTACAAAGGTTTTATCTGCCACCTTCGTAATCGTCATTTTGCCATCTTTCCGGAAGACAATGATATTGTCTATATCCGAGCAGTCGAATGCAAATTCATCCTTCTTAAGCCCGGTGCCTATAAAGCCTTCTTTATAGTTTACATACAGTTTCGTATTGGCTATTGCTACTGTTGTAGCTTGTATCGTTTCAAACTGGCGTATCTCTGTCACTCGCTCACGGCCTTTACCGTACTTTTTCAGCAGGTTTTCATAGTATCGTATAGAGTAGTCGTTGAGGTTGGCTATGTTATTTTTTACCTCTTCTATTTCAGCTTCCAGTGCTTTTATATGTTCATCAGCCTTAAAGGAATCAAATTTTGAAATACGTTTAATGCGGATTTCTGTCAGGCGCACTATATCGTCCATCACGATCTCTCTGCGGAAACGCTTTTTATATGGTTTTAAGCCATTGTCTATGGCCCCCAGCACTCCTTCCCAGGTAGTTTGTTCTTCTATGTCGCGGTATATACGTTTCTCAATGAATATTTTCTCAAGAGATGAGTAATGCCAATTATCTTCCAGCTCACCTAGCTTTATTTCGAGCTCTTTTAGCAGCAATGCCTTTGTATCATCTACAGAGCGCTTCAATAGGTCTGTAGCACCTACAAAGTGTGGCTTATCATCCAATATCACACAGGCATTAGGCGAAATGGATATTTCACAGTCGGTAAATGCGTAAAGCGCATCTATTGTCTGGTCTGTGGTTACACCCGGTGCTAACTGCACTGCCAGCTCTACGTTTTTAGCCGTATTATCAGTAACGCTCTTTATCTTGATCTTTCCGCTATCGTTAGCCTTCAGTATGCTATCTACCAGCTGTGTAGTGGTTATGCCGTACGGCACATCTTTAATGAGCAATGTCTTTTTATCCGCTTCTTCTATATGCGCCCTCACACGCACTTTACCGCCACGGGCACCGTCATTATAATTGCTCACATCTATCATGCCTCCGTTAGGGAAGTCAGGATATAGCTCAAATTTGCGGCCCTTCAGGTATTTTATGGCTGCGTCCAATATCTCGCAGAAGTTGTGTGGTAATATTTTTGTGGAAAGGCCTACCGCTATACCCTCAGCACCCTGTGCCAACAGCAGGGGAAACTTCATAGGCAAGGTCACCGGCTCGTTTTTTCTTCCATCATAGCTCAGTTGCCATTCAGTTGTCTTGGCATTAAAGGCTACTTCCAGTGCAAATTTTGAAAGACGTCCCTCTATATATCGGGATGCAGCAGCGCTGTCTCCTGTACGCACGTCACCCCAGTTACCCTGGGTTTCTATCAACAGGTCTTTTTGGCCAAGGTTTACTATAGCATCGCCTATAGATGCGTCACCATGCGGGTGGTATTGCATGGTTTGGCCTATTACGTTGGCTATTTTATTAAAGCGCCCATCATCCATTTCGCGCATAGCATGCAGTATGCGGCGCTGCACTGGCTTAAGGCCATCTTCGGCAGCAGGTACGGCGCGTTCCAGTATCACATAGCTGGCATAGTCAAGAAACCAGCTTTCATACATCTCACTAATCAAAACCGAGCCTTGCTCAGAGTGTTTATTCTCTTCAGACATTAATTCCTCTATCTTTTTATGCTAATACCCCGGCGAACTGCCAGGCTAAACCGCAGCAAATTTAATCCCTTTCTGCTTTTATTCTATGGAACAAAAACAGTTGGGGATAAGTATGTAAAATAAATATTATAGTAATATTTATAGTTGCGCAGTCTTATTGGATATTGATGGTCACGCTTACCGAGTTGGTAGCGCCACTCTGTGTAGTAGCCTTAAAGGTATATTTTTGTTTGCCTGTCTTTTGCGTTCCCATATTATAATCATATTGAAAACTATCACCACCTATGCCATATAGCGAGGTTACATATAGCAGCGAATCGGGCTTATCATTATAAGAGCATAATACAGATATCGATCTTAATATATCGTCGCGGTAGGTCTTTGCAGCAGTCAGCCCTAATATTATCGAAGTGCTTGATTTTATCGTAGTATCTACAGATATGTAAGGGCTTCCTTTTTTCAGCGAAATGGAGGGCTGGGTGTAGGTAGTGGTAGTACTTTTATTACAGGATATCGCTACCAGGGGTAATATAGCACATACCATTTTCAGTATGTTCTTCATAAGAATTTTGTTATGAGACAAATATAACATAAAAAAGAGTCCTGCTTTTATACAGGACTCACAAACAATCAAATAGACTAAAATTTTACTTTACTGTGAGAGTAAATTTTGCACTGTTCACGATACCGTCTTTGCTTACTACAGAAAAAGTGTATTTTTCTGTACCTGCCTGGTTACGTGTTTTTACAGGGAAATCTTTAGAATAGGCACTTGCCATACTAGCATCTACTGATTCTGTATAAATGGTGGAATCGGCTCTGCCGTCATAAGATACAGTAATGGTAAGTTTGGTAAGTATGTCATTCCCTTCAGACTTTGAAGCATTAATGCCAACCGTTAGCGAAGAATCTCTTGCCACCGTAGCGTCAGATGAGATATAATTTGCGCCTGTTTTAAATGAAATTTTAGGCGGTAACCCTTGGTCTTCTTCTTTTTTGCACGACGATAAAGAGTATATAAATACGGTAAGCAACAGCAATGATGCTGCTTTAAAAATGTGTTTCATTTTTATTTAAATAAGTTTATTGAACGATGTTTTCAGGAAAATTGATAGGAAAAAAGGGGCTAGCCTGTTATATAGTCTGTGGAGGACGAGGAGCTAATTGGCCATACCCATTAGATAGATATTGGTGTTCAATTATAGTATAGTTATTTGTATTGATATCGCTATACACAGGTAATACATAATTAACATCGGGACCAACAGCTACCGGGCACCACAAAAGAAGCTGATGTGTATTTTTATCTGTTTTTTCATGACCAAAATGTAAAGCAAGGGTAGTATTCAGCCTGCTTTCATTGTCATCATTCAGCACTATGCATTTTACAATATCGCCATTTCGCACTATGTTTACCACATCATACATTTCGCCGTTTATCTCCAGTTCTTTCTCTGCCTTATTATAGTGTGCATTGAAGAATGTGCTGGTAAAACTGAGTTGTCGATAATTGGCTGTTTCCTCACCATTTTTTATAATGGTTTTCTGCTCTTGTTTTATTTCTACAGCGCTTATAGTATAGTAAACAGGATATAAAAAATGAAATACCCATGCCATGCATAGCGCGGCAATTAAAGTATATAGCCCATATTTAAATATTAATTTCAACTATCTATACACCTAATCTGGTGCTTAAAGATAATATAAAATTCCTTCCCTGGTTATAAATGGGTTGGGGAAATAAAGTGGGATCTTTCAATCTCGATAGATGATCTACATATTCCTTATTCAATAAATTTTTAATAGTAAAGTTCCAGCTAAAGTCATGCTGGCCTATATGGGTCACAATACCGCTATATAAATTTATCAGCCCATAGTCGCCTGTTGACGATTCAAATTGTGCAGGGTGATCTTGCGCAAATACATATTCAAATTCAGGCTCAATATATAACGCTTTATACTTGTCGTTAATATCTTTAGTGAAGATCACTGAAAGTTTGTTAGTATATGCAGGTATATAGGGCAAATATCCGCCTTCATCTAGCACACCTTTAATGGCAGAGAATGTCTCTTTAAACTCATACCATTTCAGTACTTCCGGCTTATACTGGGCTATCAGTTCACTCCCATATATTTTAGCATCCTGCTGTTTAAAGTTATAAATCGGGAAACCAAAATAGTTGCTATTACTTGCCGCGAGGTATATGTAGTTGAAAAAACGGTCGTAATAGCCGGATGCAGATACAAACCATTCTTTGTTATTTACCTCTACCGTTAGGTCGCCATTTATGTTTTGCTCCATTTTCAGGTTGGGGTTGCCTATCTCGTAGCGGTAATAACCTTCATGCAGCCCGTCAGATGATAGCTCTGCAAGATTTGGTGCACGGTCGCCACTAGCCACATTAGCTTTTATATTCAGCCAATGGTTAGGATTGTAGCTTATGCCTATCATCCCATTTGCAGATGCCCTGCCTATATCAAAGGGATGCACATCCTTGGTTACCGTATTTAATGGTGGAGTTAGATAGGTTTTAATGTTTTTATAATTATATCCCAGGCCCGCTTCTATATTCACTTTATGCAGGTAGAAGCGAAGAAAGCCAGAGCCATTGCCTTCCAGCATATTGGCATCAGGTATCAATACGCGTTTGCCAAGGTTAGTATTGTTTTCAAATGTGAATTGTTGGTTTAGTACAAACAGTATATTCCTGCGCAAGTATTTCTCCCAACGTGCATTTTCCAGTGCCGAGAGCAGGTGCATATTCAGGCTTATCTCACCACCGCCTTCATCCTCCATGCGGTGATTACTTTGCACACCAACATTTACTTTCAGTACCGACGATTTTAGCTGGAAGGTATTTTGGGAGCT
>JAFDXS010000790.1 GCA_018267795.1 Bacteroidota bacterium
TATGTGCTTTTTTGAATCAAATAACTACATTTGCATACAGATAGAATATATGTATGGCCTAAAAGCCCAAGCACAATTACTATCAATCCAACCTAAAGTAGCGTCTGCAGGATATAGAATCCTGTAACTAGTAAACCTACCCTTTTATACAATTTCATTGATGAGCGATCATGCCTATAAACGTTTGTTTATGCGCAACAGAACAGTCATGGCTACTTTTTTAGTCTACGCTAATTCCACCAAACAGGAGCAGCTGCTGAAAATCCTAAAAAGAGTAAGCAACCGGAAGCCGAAAAGGTAATAGAGTAGGCACAAGTTTAAATTCATGTATATGTGCATTAAAACTAAACTTTCATTGGTATTATTCTCGCTCTCAATGTTGCTATGTTTTTCAAAAAGATCAGCTGCACAGCAAGGCGAAGGACTCAGCTACCAGGCTGCATTACGTAATGGCAGCAGCCCCGTAGCCGGCAAAAATGTGAATGTACAATTCACTATTATAAACGACTCTGTAAGCGGTACTGTTGTGTATAAAGAGACACAACCCGTAACATCCACTTCATTAGGTGTTATTAACTGTATGATAGGTAAAGGAACAGCTACCACCGGCACCTGGAAAACCATACAATGGAACCATAGCCCGATGTATGTAAATGTACGGGTAGATACAAGCGGCGGCACATCTTTCGTAGATCTGGGTACAACACAGCTGGGCGCTACATCTTATGCCAAGAGTGCTAACGGTATTACTTTATTCCAGAGTGGCACAACCAATCCTACGCAAATGTTTGTTACACATAGCTCAGCCTATCCTAGCTGGGGTATACAGTATAATGATACGCTTGACAATTTTGAAATAGTAGGCGGTGGTACTAAATCTGTATCGTTATCATCATGGTCTGGTAATATAACAGCATATAATCCTTATCCATCAAGCCCCCATCCATTCAGTGCTAACGCGTATGGCAATATAGTAGCCCAGGGCAATATTACAACCGGTA
>JAFDXS010000791.1 GCA_018267795.1 Bacteroidota bacterium
ATATCCCAGGTCACAACATTGTGCTCATTATGAAATGTGAAAAAGCCGGACAAGCCTCCTGGATAATACTTTACAAATAATATTAGCGCTATTAAAAACATGATAGGCACTATCCACTTACCATTCAGGTATGGCGTTTTGAATTTGCTTACCGGTATAGTGTCCTTAGTCTCTGCTTTTTTTCTAAGGTCGCCGAGTCTTAATATGCCACCGCATACAAGTACGAAAGCGAATAAGGTACCTACGCTGGTAAGGTCTACCACTATTTGCAGGTTCAGAAATAAGGCAGGGATGCCGACTATAAGGCCCGTAAGCACGGTGGAAAATGAAGGTGTTTTGAATTTAGGATGAATCCGCGCAAATACAGGAGGCAATAAACCGTCCCGGCTCATACTCATCCATATACGCGGTTGCCCCAACTGGAAAACAAGCAGCACACTGGCAGTAGCTATAACAGCACTTACAGCCACTATACCCCCAATAGCATTGGCCCAGGGCGTATGTATAGCATTGAACACAAAGGCAAGCGGATCACCCACATTCAGTTGCTTATAGCTAACCATACCTGTAAGGATAAGGGCTATAAGAATGTATATAACAGTACAGATAATTAAAGAATTGAACATTGCTCTGGGCAAATCCCTTTGAGGATTTTTGCATTCCTCGGCGGTGGTGGATATGGCATCGAAGCCTATATAAGAAAAGAATACTGCCGAAGTACCTGTAAGTACACCACTTATGCCATTAGGCAAAAATGGTTCCCAATGCTGCGGCTGTACATAAAACGCACCTGCTACTATCACCAGTATAATAATAGCCATCTTCAGCATCACCATAATATTCGTAGAGCGTTTAGACTCCTTTATACCTACATAAATAACAGCAGTGATAACAGCGGTAATAAGAAAGGCAGGAATATCACAGATAAGCTTAAAGCTGCCAAGGGAGGGTGCATGCTGCCAGGCAAGCTTTGCCGCCTCGGTAGCGCCGGCCTTAGCTGT
>JAFDXS010000079.1 GCA_018267795.1 Bacteroidota bacterium
CATATTATTAATTCCCTTAACGGAAAAAACCGGAAATTTCCGGTAAAAAGAGGAAGACACTTCAAAATCTCTCATGTCCCATAAATGCGACATTTTGCGACATTTCTGGTAGATATAAAAAACTTTATAAGACTGCCCGGAAAGGGTTGCGCTCATGTTTGCTACCCAAAATGCCCCAAAAACTTTTTTACCGCCCATGGTACATACAAGTTTTTTTACATTGGTGCTCGTCTTAGGTATATCACTTATTGTTTATGAGATTTTTAATCACGGTCCTATTGTGTTGCTGCCTGTCGACATCCTTTGCGCAGAAAATCAAAGTGCAGGATGGCTGGCTTATAGCTAATGACAGTTTCTACTGCCGCTACGAAGAAAACAGCAATGTGGCCAATAAGCAATTCCCCGACCCGCAGAAACGCAATTTTGCCGTATGGGAAACGGATGAGTTCTATGACTTTACCTTAAGCACGGTTGACTCTCTGCCCTGCATTGTTGCCAAGGCTATGACCCTCGCCGCGGTTGATAAGGCATACCTTTCGTTTTACTACGCTGTCAGGTTTCCCTTCCTCGATAAAGAAATTGACATCCAAAGCCAGCCCTATTTCCGTGAGAATTTCCTGAAAGACGTAGTTAAATACCACGTTTTCACCGAAGGCATTTATAGCGAAGATGCCGCCATGCAGCTATACAATAAATGGCAGCATAAAATGGGCATCATACCAACCTCTGTTTTAGCCAATAGCGTAAGTGCTTATTACAACAAACAACAAAGCGGACCCTCAACTACCGAAATTGATAAAATAAGAATCAAAGGCAATGCTTTCTACAAAAATGATTCGCTCATTGGAAGCTTTAAGCCATCACAGGAAATACGCAAAACCGGCCGCTATTTTACTATATACAATACACGATCAAAGTACGTGGCCAATCTATGGATAGCAGATACACGCGTACAGGCCTACCTGAAGATCGGTGACAACAAAGAGGAGATGGCTTTGGTCTCTGCAAATAAATCTGATGAATTTCTACTGAAAAGAGTAGCAGCTTTGTTACTAAAACTCAATCTCTTATAGGATTGTCCGCATAGTGATATATATCAGATATGAAAGCGTTGTATATCTTAATAAACCCGTTACAACGCAGCTTTATCCAATCTGGCAACTGATATAATGCACATTAGCGCACAGAATATGCAGAATAATCCTGTTCAGCTAACTATATACATTTGCAAGAGCAGCTAATGAAGCGGCAGCTTTAAATGTCCTCAATGGGCGGCTTGCTTTGCACATAGAGGACCTGGTAAGTGACATTTACTTCGTAAATATTCAGGCAAACGGATATTCTGTTAATACGCAAAAGTTAATAAAACAATAGAATATTGTACCTACAGGTACATTGCTGTGTTTATGACACTGCGGTTACATTTCTAAGCCAGCTAAAGTCAATGAGTTTTCGTCTGATTAATAAATGAAACTCTATGAAAATAACGTTAGGATTGGCGATAGGCTTTTTTGCTGCTACATCATTACATGCTCAGTCAGCAAATGTTTTCAAGCAACGGCACGATCAGCTGTTGAATCAGCTAACAAGGTCGCAAAGCTATACTGCTGGCCCGGGTGCTAAAACCACCGGCGCTATGGAGCGGCTGAAAAGTATGAGCACATACAGGGTATTTGCCTCCCGGGCATCACTTATTGATTCAGGTGTTTTTATGTATAGCGGATCAAATGGTTCTACCTATAACTTCACATCTATGGCATATGACTATTACTACTTACCCAACAATGAAACAGATCCACCACTGTTTTTGCATACAAAGGCGCCCAACAACATACCGGATATTCAGTACGATAGCTTGAAATATTTTTCCGCATCAGCTGGGTCGCTGATTCCTCAATATGTTTCGAAAAGATACTACTCTAGCAACTTGGTGACAAAAACCAGCCAGGCATTTAATGATACAACGTCTACAGACCATATACTAAGCTATAATGCTGATGGTAATGTTGTCACTGATGTAGAAATTAGCAGGTATGGCGCAGCTTACGACACCAATTTTATCAGTTATTACATATACAATAGTTCCGGCCAGCTGATAATGGACAGCATATTACAAGCCTTTGGCCCTTCAGGGCTGGTCTCTAACTTTAAGGTTCAGTACAACCACGATGCCGCAGGCAATATCACTGAGGCGCGTTATTACGATAGGGATCATTTAGGAACATGGTATTATGAGGAGCGTATTACAGCAAGATATACGCCCGATGACAGGCTTCAGTCTATGCTCACCGATACAGGTGCCTCATTCGTCCATATGTATTTCGATAGCGTTGGTTACACGTCTGGTGTTGATTATTATACTTACAACACAGATAGTACATGGGATGGAATAGGATGGGCTTTTTACGGAGCATCTATCAAATATATAAATGCTAGCAGCTTGCCTGATTCAGTCGTAATGATTTATCGCGATGCCAGCAATCCCGGTAACATGGCTAAGGAAAAGCATATGTACACCTACACCGCAAAAGGTAATCCCTTGACGGATATCGATAGTTTTTCAAACCCAACATCTACCCACGCAATATCAATCAATAACTACTATTATGAACCCTATACACTTGCAGTGCACGAGGTGACACAGAACAATTATACTTTATCTCTGTATCCAAACCCGGCTAATGATATTTTGTATATAAAGGTAAATGGCCTGCAGAGTGGCAGAATAATAATGAACTTATATAATGAAGTGGGGCAAATATTTAAAAAGGCCTATCTGCAAAACATAAATGGGCAAAGTCAGATAAACATTACAGACCTTTCACCAGGCATCTATTATGTTTCGATATTGGATGATAATGGCAGCGCTATTAGAACCCAGGCAATAGTAAAGAAATAATCACTGTTTCTTCATACGGTCAATAAAGAACTTGTAATTATAAGCACGAATTGAAAGCAAGTCTCCATGTTTTATTTTGTAAATATGTGGCTTTAAAGGGATCTCCGCGAATTTTCCATTAAAGCCATTTTTATTAAGGCTATCTATACGATACCTGTTTGTCTTTACAATTAAGTACAGCGAATCATTTTGTGTTTTCCATTGGCCTGTCATGATGTTGCCGCAGGTTTTGTATTCAAAGCTTGAATCAGCGCTCAAGAACAAGGACGAACCTGTAATGTAAATGAATGAATGCCGCCCATGAAACATGATGAATAAATAGTCGCTGTAAGAAGGTTTAGCTGAAATGTAATTGCCGCATAAGGGTTGTGAGGAGCAGGAACAAAAGGCAAACAGCGTCAGCAGGAAATAGATTATCTTTTTGTGCATTATTGGTTTCATCCGTACCGATGGGTTTAAGTTACAGGCATTCTGTAATTTAAGAAATCCTGCAATTTAACTCTCGGCATATAAAATGAATAATAATGCATAGGGGTTAAAAACTCGCCGTTTTTTCCTATCTTACTCTTTTATATTCAATATCTTTGCAGACGGATTTAGTAAATAGTTTATTAATTTATAAAAATTGTAAAAATGAGTTTAGAAGTAACAGGCAAACTGGTTGTAAAGTATGACACACAGCAGGTAAATGATCGCTTTAAGAAACGTGAATTTGTAATAGAAATAGCTGAAGAAATAAACGGAAATGTTTATACCAATTATGCAAAAATGCAGCTGGTACAGAACAAATGTGAGATAGTAGATCGCTATAATGTGGGTGATACTGTAAAGGTGAGCTTTAATATAAAAGGCAATAAGTGGGAAAAGGATGGCAAAGTAAACTATATAACCAACCTGGATGCATGGCGCGTAGAGGCAGCTAATGCTGCACCGGGTGGCATGGGTGGCAACACTGCTCCATCTTACGGCAACAACACAAATCAATATCCGGCACAGGCTAATGCCGGCAGCTATTACAACCCATCTCCTGAAAATGTAGATGATCTGCCGTTTTAAGGTGTCGTATAGTTCATATTAATTTAAACACAGTTTTTTATGCGTCGCTACCTGCGATTTATAGTTGTTTGTATAGCGCCGGTCATATTGAGCGCATGTCATAGCGCACCAGATAGTGCCCAGTACATACCCAAAGACGCCATAGTAGTGGCAAGTGTGGATGTAAAGACACTTACTAAAAAAGTAGCCTGGACAGCAATAACCGGCAGCAAGCTTTTTGAGCAGATGCAGCAACGTATGGCAGGTAGCAATGCACCTGTGAAGGACCCTTCCCAGATAGGCGTGGACATGATGAATACCATGTACATGTACGTGAAGACTGGCGCCAACCAGCGCAGCAGGGTAACAGCACTGATACCTCTGGCTGATGCTGGAAAATGGGAAACATATATAAAGAGTACATTTCCTAATGCCACTATTACTCAGCATGGCATTCGCAAGGAAGCAAGCCTGGCAAAGGGCGTATATGTAGGCTGGAGCCCTGACCTGCTGATAATAATGAACTTAATATCAAGCGGCAACAACTACCAGGCTGGCTATACTACAGATAGCAATGGAGTAGTGGCACAACCACCCGCTGCACAGAATGACCTGGCTGCGCTACAGGCAGAAATGGAAAATGCCTTTGCAACTACAAAAGATAACTCCCTGATACAGAACGAGCACTTCAAAAAGCTGCAATCTGAAGGGCATGATATAAGCTTTTGGCTCAACTATGACCAGGTAATGCAGCAAGGCATGTACGGCATGATGAGCGGGCTTACGCTGGCTAATACCTTCTGGAAAGACGCTGCATTGACAGCAGGTTTTGACTTTGATAGAGGAAAGATAAACGGCCTGATGCATTACTACACATCAGCCGACATGAAAGACCTTGGTAAGGACCTGGGCAGCAGTGATGCAGATAAGAGCATGCTGGAAATGCTGCCTAAGGATAATATGGACCTGCTTATGACTTACCACCTGTCCCCAAAGGGCACCAAAAGCATTTTGGAAAAGGCCGGAGTGCTTGGCCTGGTAAACATAGCCATTGCGCAGCAAAACATGGATGCCGACTATGTACTGGACGCTTTTACCGGCGATATGGCACTTGTATTAAATGATTTTAGTCTGCAGGCTCAGGGCATAAAAGATAGCAGCATGGGCACTTCCTATAGTTCTTATAAGCCTGTGTTCAATGGGTTATATGCATTGAAGATCAATAAGAAAGAAAATTTTAATAAGCTGCTAAGCCTGGCAAAGGACAATGGCCTGGTGCAGACCGGTGTCAACAGTTATGCATTGCCTATAGGCTTTACAGATTCTGTAATCTTGATAACTGATGACAACTACGCTGTGGTATCAAACAAAAGTAGCAATGCCAGGGCCTACCTGCAGGGTAGCTATAAAGGCCAAAAGATGCCGGCAGCGGCTGACGTGTACGGGCATCCGTTTGCTATGTTTATGGATGTGCAGCAGATGGCAAAAGCTGTGGACCCGTCTATGAGCCGCTCACCCAATGATGCAACCGTAATAAATGAAGGTAAAAAGCTATTGTCTGACATCTCTGTAAACGGGGGTGCCTATAAAAATGATGCTTTCGAGTATAAAATAGCTGTAAACTTCATGAATAAGGATGAAAACAGCCTGCTGCAGCTAATAGACTTTGCAACCAAAATGAACAATCAATAGAGCGGGAGATATAAAATAGCAGAATATATGGGCAAACCTTTATAATGCTATGTGCTGTCTTATTATTTGTATATTTTTGATTTCCTAACTTTTTTTATAAATTGTTAAAAATTTCATCAATGCGAAAAAATTACCCGATCTATAGACTTGCTGTAGTGGCACTGATGGCTATCGCATTCCAGGGCTGTAAAAAATTTAATGATGTTAATACAGATACTGTAATAGTAGCTCCATATAGTCTATATTTCAGTGATTCATCAGGTAGTTTAATAAATACTAACGATGGTAATGTTTTTAAACCATCAGTATTCCCCTCAGATGGTTACCCTGCCAGAGCTATATGTGTAGCAGGCGATAACTTAATATGGGTAAAGGGCAACGCACACATTAGTGTAAATAATGGAGTGAATTTTAATCCTACTTATACGTTTGTAAATCCACTTGCTTTCAATCAGTCACTTATCTTATATGCAAAAGATGAGGACAGGGTGTATATAGCAAGCTCTGAACAAAGGGGCATACAATACAGTGACCAGAAAGGTCAAGTAAAAACATGGCAATCTGATACTGCCTTTAATAAAGCAAATGCAGCAAACTCATTCCTGGCTACTTCTTATACTCAGCTAAAGGATAATACAGTACTGGTATATGACTTTGTGAGGAATAGAATATTCTCTAAAGCAAATAAGACTGCTCCATGGATAGAGTCTAAGCCACTGCCTGCACCTGCTAAATTTTTGCCTGCAGGTCACGTATTTTCATTAGGACATTACAACAATACTGTAGTGGCGATAGACTATCTGGGTATAGGCGGCGCCTGGTATAGCAATGATAAAGGCGTAAGCTGGAACCAATATACAGGCTTGCCAACTAGCAGACCACTGTTGTCTGTAGCATCTCCTTTCGATGGTGTATTGCTGGTAGGTACAGACTCGCTGGGCTTATATGCGCTACAGGGTAGCAGCACCAACTTCGTTTATTCAGGCAATGGCCTTGGTATCAACTCAAGCATACGCGGCATAACAGCCAAAGAAAATATTTACGAAAACGGTGTGGCTAAAGAATTTGTATATATAGCTACCAATCAGGGTATATACCGCAGCCAGGATCTGGGTCAAAACTGGGTGCAGGTGTTACCGGGCAATTTCTACACTATCTGGTAAGAGGTATTATCACTCTTCGTTACCTAAAAGATCATTCAGGTCGCGCCGCTGTTTCTTAGTCGGGCGACCTGTTTTACTAAGGCGCTTTCCCGTGTAGAAGCTGGAGCTGATTACTTTATTTAGCTGTTTATCCTCTTCGGAGGTGAGATCTACATAGTTTTTTATAGCCTCAGGGTATGCAGCCCTGTTGTGCAGTAATCCGGTTACCTCAATGGTCCACTTGCGTTCAGGTGTTTTTATATCATAGCGTTCGCCAATACCTACAGCTTTAGCAGGTTTTACATTATTGCCATTCCATTTTACTTTGCCTTCTTCGCAGGCTTTGGTGGCCAGGGTGCGTGTTTTAAAGATGCGTATTGCCCACAGATATTTATCCAGTCTTAGTTTTTCGTTTTCCATTAGCTCTAGTTTTTCCAGCAGTTATATGCTACTAAAGATAAATAGTTATATAATAATGCAGCGCGACAAAGACATTTACTATTTTTACAGCTTTATTTTACCTTAAATTATATGCACTCACTCGTCATATTTGCCTCAGGAAGAGGAACTAATGCTGCTGCAATTATTGATTATTTTAAAACGAATGGAAAAGCAAAAGTAGCACTGATAGTAAGCAATAAGCCTGATGCAGGTGTGCTGGATATAGCCCGTACAGAGCAAATACCTTTCCTGATAATAGACAGAAATACATTTAAAGACACACTGATAATAGAACAGGTACAGGATTATAAGCCATCTTTAATAGTATTAGCCGGCTTTCTGTGGAAGATGCCGGATCATTTTGTTCAGGCATTTCCTGATAAGATAGTAAATATACACCCTGCCCTTCTGCCACTATATGGCGGCAAAGGTATGTACGGGCATCACGTACATAATGCGGTGCTTAGTGCTAATGATGCGGAGTCCGGCATTACGGTGCATTATGTAAATGAGGTGTATGATAGCGGCAACATAATATTGCAGGCAAGATGCGAAGTGAAAGGGACAGATACGGCGGACACACTTGCCAAACGCATCCACGCTTTAGAGCACTTTTATTATCCGAGAGCCTTAGACTTTTTGCTGGGGCAGATAAATGATACTATTTAATGGCCTGGTACGTACTATATACTAAGCCAAGGAATGAAAAGAAGGTATCCCGTCTGTTGGAGGAAAAGGGTATAGAAGTTTATTGTCCTGTGCAGGAAAGCATAAGACAATGGAGCGACCGTAAGAAAAAGATACAGGAACCCATCTTTAAGTCATATGTTTTTGTGAAAATGGATGATTATGAAACGGACAGTATAAAAGTGCTAAGAACTGCGGGCACAGTAAGATTTTTATGGTGGGTAGGTAAGCCCGGCACAGTAAGGGAAGAGGAAATAAAGCAAATAAAAGATTTTCTCAATAAATATAAAGATGCCGAAATAAATGTAAACATAGCGGAAGGC
>JAFDXS010000007.1 GCA_018267795.1 Bacteroidota bacterium
ATTCCACATTATACATATTAAAAAAGCACAATCACAATACAAACATTCTCAATACTGAATGGTATTTTTCAAAGATTATGATTGCTTTGAAATTTTGAGCCATATTTTTGGCATAGGATATAAGAGATGGATTTGAAAATTTCGTTTAATAAAAAACTGCTGACTGGTTTTTTAACAGCCATTGCAATTATAACGATTATAAATCTGGTAGCTTTAAGTACTGTAAACAGTATGAAGACTGCCAATGGCTGGGTATCCCATACTCATAACGTTATTGAAGAAACCCAAAATATCGTTCTTATACTTACTGAAGCAGAAGATTATAACAATCAATACAAATTATCAGGCGATATACAATCAATAAAAAATTACAGGAAAGTAGCTTCTATGGCCTTGCCTGCGCTTAGCCATCTGCGTTCCACTGTATCAGACAATCCTGTTCAGGTTCGCAATGTTGACTCAATGACTAAATATGTTCAGGTAAAACTTGAGCAAATGAGCATTGACAATAATAGCGTACTGATCGCTGTTTCTGCAAAACCCTCACACATTTTGCAAAACGATCTGATGATGGATCATTGCAGAAAAATAGCTAACCTGATCATAAACAATGAAAATAAACTTTTAGCGCAGCGTGAAAAAAACAGGAATAGAAAAATATACATAACAAATTTGATTGTCTTCTCAAGTATTGTTATTGTAGTGTTGCTGTTATTAGCTCTGTTTTTCTTTATCAGGAAAACCTTTTTTGCAAATCAGCGGCTAAAAGAAGAGCTTCAGCTTTCTGAAAGTATTTTCTCAGGTGCATTTAACGGCTCGGGCATCGGGATGGCCATCGTATCGCTGAAGGGCCGGTGGATAGACATTAATCCGTACCTGCTTCAGTTATTAGGTTATACCAAAGACGAATTATTGCAAAAAACTTTTCAGGATATCACACATCCCGATGACCTGGAGGCCGACTTATCTCTTCTTGAACAAGTCCTTGCTGGCGCAATTGATACCTACAAACTGGAAAAAAGATATTTCCATAAAGAAGGTCATATTATTTGGACAATGCTTACTGTCTCCATTGTACGATGGAGAAATGGCGACCCACGCTTTTTTGTTTCTCAGGTAGAAGACATAAGTGCAACTAAAGAACTGATACAGGAGCAGGAATTAAAGAACATGGTGCTTTCACAAACCTCGCAGGAGCTGGAAAATAAGGTGAAGCAATTGGAAGATTTCAATGGTATCGTTGCCCACAATCTGCGAGGTCCCGCAGGTGGAATAGAAAAGATGCTCGAAATGGTGATGGAAGAAAATGATGAAGCCGAAAAAGCAAAAATGATCGACCTCGTTTACAATTCCAGCAAATCTATGAACGCCACTTTAAAGGACCTCATGGGGATATTGGAAATCAGGTTGAATCAGGGTATTGAGTACAGTAACTGCGATCTTACAGAAATTATACGCACAACAACAGATATGTTGCAGGGCGAGATTTTAAGGTCAAAAGCAAAGATTATCACTGATTTTTCAGTGCCTGTGGTTCGGTTTCCCAAGGTTTACCTTGAAAGTGTTTTTTACAATATGGTCAGTAATAGCCTCAAGTATAAAAAATCCGAAGAACCTGTTATCATACATATTTCGTCTGCATTAGAGAACGGCAAAGTAATGCTCACATTCAAAGATAATGGTCTGGGCATCGACCTGGAACAATACGGCAAGCAAATGTTTAAGCTAAATAAGGTTTTTCATCGGGGTTACGATAGTAGAGGTGTCGGTCTGTTCATCACCAAAAACCAACTCGAAGCCCACGGTGGCACTATAACAGTCAACAGCAAACCCGGCGAAGGAACAGAATTTAAAATCTACCTTAAGGCCAAACAATAAAGCTGCTGATAATAAGTGCCTCTGTGGATATGTTTTTTTGGAAACGGCAATTCGCACATTGTATCTTGCAGTTATGCGCGTTATGCAAGTAGCGTTCATCAGCTATTTAGTCAATCTCTCATTTGCTAATTAGTCAAGTTCTTTGAAAGACTGTAAACCCTTAAAAATCACCCGTGAGATCTGCGTGAAATAAATAAACAATTTCCAAATGCGACATTTTGCGACATTATGCCCATAAATGTTACTTTTCATAAAAACATTATAAGGCAGTAAAATCAACTCATTCACCTGATTCAGCCTCACAAATGTCACAAAAACTTTTTTCGGGGAAAATGTCACATTTTATATCGCAGCTATCTTTGCTTAGCTTTAAGGCCAAATTCCCAATTAGCTTTTTAATATCAGTATAATGCATCAGGTACAACTTTTTATCCCTTGCTTCGTAGATCAGCTTTATCCGCAAACAGGCATGAATATGGTGAAGGTATTAGAAAAGTTGGGTTGCAATGTCACCTACAATACCAAGCAAACCTGCTGCGGCCAGCCCGCCTTCAATGCCGGCTATTGGGACGAGGCCAAATCTGTAGCTACAAAGTTCCTGCACGATTTCGACGGAGAAGGCTACATAGTTGCACCCAGCGGCTCATGCACAGGCTATGCCCGCAATTATTACGAGAGATTGTTCGACAATAGCGCCGAGCACAACCTTAGCTTAAAGGTGAGATCAAAGATGTATGAGTTCACTGAATTTCTTACTAATGTTCTAAAAATTGAAGACCTTAACGCCACCTTGAACGGTAAAGCAACCTACCATGATGCCTGCGGTGCCCTTCGCGAATGTGGCATAAAACAAGGCCCTAGAAAATTATTACAAAACGTAAAAGGCCTTGAATTGGTAGAAATGAAAGAATGCGAAACCTGCTGTGGTTTTGGTGGCACCTTTGCCGTAAAATATGAGCCCATATCCATAGGCATGGCCCAAACCAAAGTACAAAGTGCATTAGACACAGGTGCCAAATACATGATATCCACAGACGTCTCCTGCGTGATGCACATCCAGGGCTACATCGACAAGAACAACATTCCAATGCAAACAATGCACATTGCAGATGTATTAGCCAGTGGTTGGTAAAGGAAGATTAGCGCCATGCTGCCCTTGAAAGGACTCATTACATTTAATGCTACTTCCTCAATAGCTTAAAATCAATTTTTGCGCCCTTCTTTTGCAGCATCGTAAGGTTAATCCAGCACCTGGCCATATCCTCCAGGAACTCTATGGTCTCATTGCCGCCAAAGTCGAAACATTCACTATAGCCCATGTCTCTTGCCAGCAGTTTAGCTATCTCTTTAGCCTTTTTGCTATCACCGGCCACGTACATATCTACAGAGTCGTTTCTATCTACAAGGTTCAGGAAGTTTTCAAAACCCATGCAGTTAAAGCATCTTACCACGTTTTTGTTGCCTGTAATAGCCGTTATAGCCTTCACCGTATGGAAATGCTCTCCTGTTTTATGAGAGAGAATATTAGTCGCGTCTATTATCACCTTCCTGCGCACATCACCAATATGGTATGCGACGGCCCTTGCATCTTCTCCTTTAGTAGCTATGATGATGATATCGGCCTCATTTGCTACATGACCTACGGTGGTTACATCCATGTTATCAAACTCATTGGCCAAATCCCAATTCACAGGCTCTTGTTCATCTTTACCTGCAAGCAATACCTCATGACCTGCCATTGCGAGCCTGTATGCTAAAGCATCCGAAACTACCCCTGACCCAATGATAGCTATGTTCATAGATGCAAATGTCTTGTACCCCATGTTATGCTGGCGTTTTAAAAATAAATAATGATGGTGGGTAGAGTACTTATTACAACAAATAACTCAATACAGGATGATTAACTTCTGCACGGTTTTCGTTCTTGTTTTCGAGGTAGAAAGGAATGATATTGAGGTAAATTTCAAAACAAAATCTCAAATAAACAATGATACAATGAATGACTTTTGTCATATTTTCTCCATAAAACCTTTACACAAAATCAAATATCTGAATACATGAGTAATACATATTACTAATATAAAAAACACATGATGAATGTATATTTTATGTGGATAACTTTCTCAGAAAAACAAACAGGACTTGAGTTTTCCAAGTCCCGTTTGCTGCAAGTTATATATAAGCAAAACCCTTAATCAAGAGTAGCAGTCATGGAAATATCCATGCTGTATGCTTTGGATACAGGGCAATTTGCCTTTGCATTCTCAGCGCATTCCTGGAATTTTTCGGCACTGATACCCGGCACTTTGCCATGCACACTTAGCTCACTTTTGGAGATAACACCATTTTCAAGCGTTATGTCACATTTCGTTTCCAGTGATTCCGGTGTAAAACCGGCCTCGCCTAATACAAATGTCAGTTTCATAGTAAAGCAACCTGCATGGGCTGCTGCCATTAATTCTTCAGGGTTAGTGCCTACTCCATCTTCAAAACGGCTTTTATATGAATACTGGGTCTTGTTCAGTGTTGTACTCTGCGTTGTAAGGTTTCCGCTGCCATCTTTCCCTGAGCCATTCCATACGGCTGTTGCATTACGTTTCATGATATTTGATTTTAGTTTTAAGGAGCAAATATAGCCTATGGCATATTGTATTACCTGTTTCTATTCTATTAAATATTTATGGTATCATATACTTTCCCTATCCCATAAAGCGGCAAAAAGCATAAATAAAAAAGACGGCTTACTAAATAATCATTTCATTAACTTTGCACCTCATTTCTACATATTCATGCAGCCATCAGTTAAGATATTCTCAGGTACTAACTCAAGGTACCTTGCTGAGAACATTGCCAGGTCATTTGGCAAGCAACTAGGAAAAGCAGACATCCAGAAATTCAGCGATGGTGAATTTCAGCCTGTTTTCCAGGAATCTATCCGCGGGGATTATGTTTTCCTTGTTCAATCAACATTTGCGCCTTCTGACAACCTGATGGAGCTGCTTATGATGATAGACGCAGGCCGCAGGGCTTCGGCAGGTTATATAACAGCCGTTATCCCTTATTTTGGCTATGCCAGGCAAGACCGTAAGGATAAACCACGTGTGTCTATAGCATCTAAGCTGGTAGCAAATCTGCTGACTACTGCAGGTGCTAACCGCATCATGACTATGGACCTGCATGCGCCACAAATACAAGGTTTTTTTGATATACCAGTGGACCACCTGGACAGTTCCGCAATTTTCATCCCATATATTGAAAATCTTAAGATAGAAAACCTTATCTTTGCGTCCCCTGACGTGGGCAGCACTAACCGTGTGCGTGAAGTAGCCAAGTATTTTGAAGTGGATATGGTAATCTGCGACAAGCAGCGCAAACGTGCAAACGAAGTAGCTGCTATGACTGTGATAGGTGATGTGTCAGGGAAAAACGTAGTTCTTATAGATGACATTTGTGATACCGCTGGTACACTTTGTAAATCGGCTGCTATATTGAAAGAACGTGGTGCATTATCAGTACGCGCTTTCTGTACGCACCCTGTACTAAGTGGTAAGGCATATGAAAACATTGAGAATTCAGAACTGGAAGAACTGGTGGTTTGTGATACAATACCATTGAAGAAAGAATGTTCTAAAATAAAGGTATTGCCCACTGCAGAACTTTTTGCAGTAGCTATACGTAATACATTTGAGAATAAATCTATCAGCTCTTTGTTTGTGCATAGCAACAATAAGTAGAAGATCTTTAAATAATAAAACGACTGTTTATACAACAAAATCCGTCCGGCCTGAGTGCCGTAAATCCTTAAGTTAAAAAAGTGATTTTCAACGACCGTATGTTCGACGGGTATTACGAACGGCGCTGAAAACGAAACAAAAACACTAAAAATGAAAAGTGTAAAAATTACAGGGACACGCAGAAGCGAACTAGGTAAAAAAGCAACACGCCAGCTTCGTTCTGAAGGACAAGTACCATGCGTAGTGTATGGTGGTAATGAAACAATCCATTTCAGTGCACCTACTATGGCATTCCGCGGCCTGGTGTACACACCGGAATTCCAGATTGCAGAAATCAATGTAGATGGTAAAGAATACCGTGCTATCATGAAAGACCTGCAGTTTGACGTGGTAACAGATGAACTGAACCATATAGACTTCCTGGAACTAGTGGAAGACCGTAAAGTGATTGCAGACCTTCCGCTGAAGTACACAGGTACTGCACAGGGTGTAAAAGATGGTGGTAAGCTGGTACTGAAAGTAAAAACACTGAAAGTACGCACATTGCCTAAACACCTTGCAGAGCACATAGAAGTGAAAATAGACAACCTGCAGTTGAACGGCAACGTACGCGTAGAAGACGTAGTAGCAGAAAACATGGAAATCATGAACTCTCCACGTGTGCCTATCGCATCAGTGGTTACTACACGTGCCCTGCGCCAGGCTGAAGAAGCTACTGCAGCAACTGCTAAGCCAGCTAAAAAATAAGACCAAGTTCTTTTTATACAAAGCCTCCGCCTCAAAACGGAGGCTTTTACTTTAATAGTTAATACCGCTACCCTTCTGCAAGATTGATTCATTATTTTAGCACCAATGGAAAATACCTCGTTTAGATTTGTTACGCTGAGTTTTGCTGTTTGCTTTGTGTACTTTCTTTCATGCATACCGGCACTAACAGAATATGGAATAATATTTGGCGACGGTGTATTCCGGGCATTTCTTTCCTGGTATTTCAAGTGTCTTAACTTTCCATTTGTCAACTTGCTTGCCGCTGTAAGTCCGCTACGGGGCTGGACTGTCTTTATCATAGCATCATTTGCTGACTGTTTATTATATGCAGCAGTGATAAACGCTCTTATATCTCTTTTACTACACAGGCGAAAAGCATAGTACATAGTTGGAAGATTTGATACGATGCACTTATCTTCGCGGTTATGAAATTTCTTATTGCAGGACTGGGGAATATTGGTGCTGAATATGATGCTACACGTCATAACATAGGATTTGATGTGGCAGATACCTTTGTGATAAAGCATGGTGGCAGCTTTGCTTTAGACCGACATGCATTTAAGGCTGAATGCAAATGGAAGGGGAAGACTTTCGTAGTGATAAAGCCAACTACTTACATGAACCTTAGCGGTAAAGCAGTAAAGTACTGGATGGACAAAGAGAAGATACCGCTGGAAAATGTACTGGTGATAATGGATGATAAAGCCCTGCCGCTTGGCACCCTGCGTCTACGCGCATCAGGCAGTGATGCGGGACATAACGGGCTTAAGAATATAGCACTGGTGCTGATGACTGACCAATATCCGCGGCTGCGCTTTGGTATTGGCGACAACTTCCCTAAGGGTAAGCAAGTGGATTTTGTGCTGGGCAGGTGGACACCGAGTGAGCTGCCTATAGTGAAAGAAAATGTGCTGAAAAGCGTAGATGTGATAGAAAGCTGGGCTGCACAGGGAATAGCAAAGACGATGAGCTTATATAACAAAGGATAGAAGGGTTTACAAGGTTATTTATTAAACGCCCTGCACGAAGAGTGCAGGGCGTTGCAATATTATCTATTCTGCATGAAACGGATACCTGTAATCAGTAACAGGTACGAATGTTTCTTTGATCGTTCTTACACTGAGCCAACGATAAAGATTGAGGATAGAACCTGCTTTATCATTAGTACCTGAAGCACGGGCACCGCCGAAAGGCTGCTGCCCTACTACTGCGCCTGTTGGCTTATCGTTGATATAGAAGTTACCAGCAGCGTTTACCAGCTTCTTCGTCATGAACTCTATGGAGTAACGGTCTTGGGAGAAGATAGCACCTGTGAGGGCGTATGGAGATGTTTTATCAACAATATCCAGCATTTCTTCCCATTTGTTCTCATCATATACGTAGATAGTAAGTACCGGGCCGAAAAGCTCCTCGCACATTGTAACGTAATAAGGATCGTAAGCTTCTATGATAGTAGGATCGATGAAATAACCATGTGTTTTGTCGTAGCCGCCACCGCAGATGATCTTGGCTTTACCATCGCTGTGCTTTACGCCATCAATATATTTAACAAGGCTGTTGAATGATTTTTCGTCAATAACAGCATTGATGAAATTGGTAAAATCATCTACAATACCCATCTTCATTGTTTCCAGCTCTACACAAAGCTTTTCCTTTATTTGCGCCGCAAGATTTGAAGGCAAGTACGCCCTGGAAGCAGCCGAGCATTTCTGGCCCTGGTATTCGAAAGCACCACGTGCCAGATTAGCTACTACAGCATCAGCATTAGCGCTTGGATGTACGAATACAAAGTCTTTACCGCCAGTTTCACCTACAATACGAGGGTAGCTTTTATATTTTGCTATGTTCTCCCCTATTGTCTTCCACATGGTTTGGAATACGCCTGTAGAGCCTGTGAAATGCACGCCTGCGAAATGAGGATTTGCAAAACAAACTTCACCAACTAATGCGCCGGGTGGATAAATGAGATTGATAACGCCGGCAGGAAGACCTGCTTCAAGCAATATCTCCATGAACACACTTGCACTATATACCTGTGTATTAGCCGGCTTCCATACCACTACGTTGCCGCACATAGCAGGCGCTGTAGGAAGGTTGCCTCCTATGGCTGAGAAGTTGAATGGCGTAACTGCCAGTACAAAACCTTCCAGCGGGCGGTACTCCATACGGTTATCAAAACCTTGTGGAGATAGTGGTTGCTGGGCGTAAACCTGGCTAAGGAAGTGAACATTGAAACGAAGAAAATCTATCAGCTCACAAGCGCTGTCTATTTCTGCCTGATAAGCGTTTTTGCTTTGGCCCAGCATAGTAGCCGCGTTCATTTTGAAACGATATTTGGTAGCAAGCAGTTCTGCTGCCTTTAAGAAAATGGTAGCACGATGCTCCCAACTGGTATTTGCCCAGGCCTCGCGTGCAGTAAGTGCCGCATCGATAGCCATATTGATATGCTCTGCGGTACCTTCATGAAAGTGGCCCAGCAGGTGATTTGTTTCATGTGGTGGGCGAATTTCTTTTTTATTGCCGGTAAATACCTGCTGACCATTTATATACATAGGTATATCGCGTATTTCAGCTTTGAGGTCAGCAATGGCTTTTTTTAGTGCTTTACGTTCCGGTGTATGGTGTGCATAACTTAAAACAGGTTCGTTCTTAGGCTCTGCGAAGTGAAAATATCCGTTTGACATTTTTTGAATTAAGATTTGAGTTGCAAAGTTAAGTAAGATAGTCGTAAGTCATAAGTTGTAAGTCGTAAGTCTATATAATGAAAGCCTATATTAACAAACGGAATGTCGCAAATGGGAGAAAATTTACGGCGGGACATTTGTGAGGCCATAATGCGCTGGAAGGCTTGCTATTACTATCTTATTATACTTTTGTAAAAAGTAACATTGATGGGCAAAAGCGGACAAAAATGTCGCAAAAATGTCGCATTTGAAAAAGCATAAAGTAAAATCACCAGGAGGAAGGCAGCTTCGTTTGGAAAGTTGGATACATGAATATCAGGGTTTACAGTATGTCAAAGAGCTTGTTCTAATTAGCTAATATGATGATCAGCTAATTAGCTAATGGCAAGTTACGGTTATTGGGATGCCAGTTCCAAATTAAGATGTCCACATTATTAGATTAAAGAAGGAGTTGAATTATGTTTGAGGATTGTTTTTGTTGGATTTGCTTTTGTGTGGTGTCATCTGCGCGAGTGTTGTTGGTGAGGAACACCAACAACGGAGAATATACTATCATACAAATACCGATTCCAAAATAAGATATGCACATTGACAAATAGATTGCTATCTATTGTTAAAAGAATAGCCAATTCTTATTATTCAAGTTTTTGTCATTTACGTGAAGGTTGTTGGTGAGGAACACCAATTACAGAGAAAAGAAGCACATAGGTACCTTAATGAGTAACAGAGGGCCATGCGCTGCTTTTATCATTTTTCGTCTTCTCTAAGATGGTGGCGGCTTCCTTAATGGCTTCTTCTTTGCCAAGGGCATGTATGAGCATGCAAGTGATGTGGCTACTAAC
Organism: Bacteroidota bacterium; assembly: GCA_018267795.1. Taxonomy (GTDB): domain Bacteria; phylum Bacteroidota; class Bacteroidia; order Chitinophagales; family Chitinophagaceae; genus SZAS-30. The sequence continues at coordinate 9,907 of JAFDXS010000007.1, forward strand.
GTCATTAAAATAATAGCTATGCTCATTATTTTGCAGCTTTTGGTCTGTTTCTATACAAGAGATTAGGTTATTCCTGAGAAAAGTTATGCGATAGTTGGACATAACACATAGCGTTTAAACTAATCACTTAAAAACTATGCCAATAATTAATTTATCTACAGCTGTTTACATAAATTCTTTATACCTATTCTCATTTTCTATACGCGTAGCTTCGATGCCTTTTGCAAATACGGATAGATTATGTGTTAATAGCCCAGACAATTGGGGGTCTGCAGTGATGCCTGCGGCATCGAGCCTTCTACCCATGAGTGGCACACGGATACAAGCATCTTCTATGATGGTGGCTGTCATGACGCGCAAAGTCTCGAGCAAGGAGGCCTCGGCATGTGTGGAAGCGGGTGAGGCATTGAGTAACGCCACAGGCTTATATACAAATTCACCACTACTTACTACCCAATCGAGTGCATTTTTAAGGCTGCCGGGAACGCCATGCGCATATTCGGGGCTGCAAATAAGTACTGCATCGGCAGCCTGCAATAATGAACGGAAATGAGCAACCGGCTGAGGCAATGAAGCCTCAAGCTCAGGATTGAAGTGAGGCAGGTCTGCAAGGCCCGTATACAGGCTAACGGCAATATCATCCGGAGCAAGCATAGCCACAGCCTTTAAAATATTTGTATTTGACGAGGTGCTGCGAAGGCTACCGGATATGGCGAGGATGTTGATCATAACAAAATGTGACAAAGTGATGTAATGTATTGAATGCGTCAACTATGTTTGGTACACTGATAAACAAATGTAATGATATCACCTGCACCAGACTATTGATATAATGAATGACGGGCAAGGGAAATTTATTTGCAAATACCCTATTTTAGCAATACTATTCCTGATACTATGGTGAAAGTAATTGACACGTTTAAAGAATATTATGCAAAGGACAGGGCTGCATGGCGGAAGTGGCTGGAGAAAAACCATAACAAAGAAGAAGGCATATGGCTGATATACTATAAGAGTGGTAGTGACAAAACACGGATTGCCTATCCTGAAGCTGTGAAAGAGGCAATATGCTTTGGCTGGATAGACAGCACTATACGACCGATAGACGATGAAAAATACAAGCAATTGTTCATGCCCCGTAAAGAAAAAAGCGGATGGTCTCAACTGAACAAGCAGTATGTGGAAGAATTGACAGAACTAGGACTAATGACAGAGGCAGGAATAGAAAAAATAGAACAAGCTAAACACCATGGCACCTGGAGCAAACTGGACCATATAGAAACCTTTACTGTGCCCGAAGACCTGGAAAAGGAGCTAAAAAAAAGTAAGACGGCGCAACAATACTTTGAAGGACTGGGGAAAACCAATAAGAAATACCTGCTGCACTGGCTGAGCACTGCAAAAAAAGAGGAAACACGCAACGTGAGGATAGATACTATAGTGAGTGCGCTAAAAGAGCAACGAATGCCTGACCGCTATATAAGAAAGCCTAAGAAGTAGCTGTGCGGGGGCCCAACTCTATAACCTCGCATTGCTTCATATCCCGACCATCAATTACAAAGCGAATAAGGGTGCGTACTTTATGCCAGCCAGACTTGCCCGCTGCGCCCGGATTCATGTGGAGGCATTTGAGCTTATCATCATAAATAACCTTGAGGATATGGGAATGCCCGGCAATAAATAGCTGCGGCGGATGGGCAACTATCTCCGGCCTGATAGATGGCGCATAACGGCCGGGGTAACCACCTATATGCGTCATGAGCACCTCTACGTCTTCGCATTTCCATCTTAGTTTTTCCGGATATTCACTCCTGATATCGTAACCATCTATATTGCCATATACTCCTTTTAGCGGTTTGAATGCTTTGAGCGCATCCGCAATCTGCGCTGTGCCAAAATCGCCGGCATGCCAGATCTCATCGCATTGCTCAAAATGTTTGAACACAGTATCATCAAGATAATTATGCGTATCGGATATAAGCCCTATGCGGGTCATGAATCGGGAATTTGAATAAGTAAAATTAAACTGCCAGCGCAAGCGAATAGTGCTGTTCTATCTCCTGAAGTATACCTTCGATCTCTGAAAGGTCTTCAGTAGTGACAAGCCTGTTGCGAAACTCCTTTACATGAGACAAACCTTTGAGATAACTGGCATAGTGGCGGCGCATCTCCAATATACCCAGCTTCTGGCCTTTCCAGCTGACAGAGCCAAGCAAATGCTTGCGGCAAACATCTATACGCTCTGAGATGGTAGGTGGCTCGAGCATAGTGCCAGTGGCAAGGAAATGCTTGATCTCGCGAAATATCCAAGGGTAGCCTATAGCAGCACGGCCTATCATAATGCCGTCCACCCCATACCTGTTTTTATATTCCAGAGCCTTTTGCGGGGTGTCTACATCGCCATTACCAAAAATGGGGATATGTATGCGTGGATTTTCTTTGACCTTGGCAATGAGGGACCAGTCGGCCTCGCCTTTGTACATTTGTACGCGGGTGCGGCCGTGTATACTGAGGGCCTGTATGCCTACATCCTGCAGGCGCATGGCTACCTCTTCTATGTTTTTAGTATTATTGTCCCAGCCGAGACGGGTTTTAACCGTTACCGGGAGCCTGGTAGCATTCACCACTGCCTTAGTAAGGCGCACCATAAGATCAATATCCTTAAGCACGCCAGCACCAGCACCTTTGCAAACCACCTTCTTTACCGGGCAGCCAAAATTGATGTCTACAATATCGGGGTTGGTAGTATCTACTATTTTAGCTGCAAGACCCATAGCTTCCTCATCCCCACCAAATATCTGGATGCCTATGGGACGTTCATAATCGAATATATCGAGTTTCTGGCGGCTTTTCATGGCATCGCGAATAAGCCCTTCAGAAGAGATGAACTCAGTGTACATAAGATCTGCCCCATGTTCCTTGCAAACTGCACGGAAAGGCGGATCGCTCACGTCCTCCATAGGGGCAAGCAGTAAGGGAAAGTCCCCTAAGTCTATGTTTCCGATTCTGGCCATTGAAAGTCTGCAAAGGTACGAATGAAGTAACAAATAACAGTTATAAATAAATCCTTAAAACTTACCATAATTATTGATGAATGTCTAACTTTGCGCCGTATTAATAAGGAAATTCTGCCGTGGGCAAAAATCTTAATAAGGCAACCCTTGCCGGGATCGTAATAGCATTAGGAATCATTTACGGCGACATAGGTACCTCTCCCCTGTATGTATTCAATGAAATTTGTAATGGTAAACGTGTAAGCGAACTTTTGATAATAGGCGGATTATCGTGCATTATCTGGACCCTTACCCTGCAAACTACTGTGAAGTATGTGATACTAACCCTGAAGGCAGATAACAAAGGTGAAGGAGGCATATTTTCGCTTTTTGCCCTGGTGCGACGACATGGTAAATGGACAGTATTCCCCGCCATGGTGGGTGGTGCGGCATTGCTGGCCGATGGTATGATAACCCCTCCTATATCGGTAGCATCAGCAATAGAAGGATTAAGAAATATACCGGCATTCAGCGATATACCACTGCTTACTACCATATATATAACACTGGGCATCATTACTGCCCTATTCTTCTTTCAGCAATTTGGTACTGCCAACCTGGGTAAGCTCTTCGGGCCTATTATGTTTGTATGGTTCTCTATGCTGGCTGTGCTGGGGCTGTACCATATACATGACGACTGGAGCATCTTTAAGGCGCTGAACCCTTATTATGCCATAAAATTACTGACGCAATACCCTAAAGGCTTCTGGATACTTGGGGCTGTATTTCTATGTACTACGGGTGCGGAGGCTTTGTACTCCGATCTTGGGCATTGCGGCAGGGGTAACATACGCGTATCGTGGATATTTGTAAAAAGCTGCCTGATACTAAACTATATAGGCCAGGGAGCTTGGCTGCTGGGCAACCATATGAACCAATACTGGGACGCCTCTAAAGGGAATCCTTTCTACAGCCTAATGCCCCAGTGGTTTACTTTGATAGGCATTATAATAGCTACTGTAGCTGCCATTATAGCCAGCCAGGCATTAATATCCGGCTCCTTTACGCTGATAAGTGAAGCTATAAAGCTGAACCTGTGGCCTAAGATGAAGATAAACTACCCATCTGTAGAGCGCGGCCAATTATTTATTCCGGGTATAAATCTGCTGTTATTTTTAGGCTGTACGGGCATTGTGCTTATCTTCAGAGAATCATCGAACATGGGTGCGGCTTATGGCCTGGCCATTACGGTGACGATGATAATGACGTCCTGCCTGTTTGCATATTATATGTTTATACGCAGGGTGCCTATAGTATGGATAGTAACCTACCTCGCGGTGTTCCTTACCATTGAAATATCCTTCCTGTTTGCAAACCTTGAAAAGTTCCCTCATGGTGGCTATGTAACCCTGATAATGGGCGGTGTGCTCTTCATGATCATGTTTACATGGTTTAAGGCACGGAAGATCAAGAACCGCTATGTGGAGTTTGTGAGGCTTGAAGATTATGTATCTATAATACAGGAGCTGAGTAATGACTCGAGCATACCTAAGTATGCAACACACCTGGTGTACCTGACGAGCGCTAATAACCCTAAGGAAATAGAACACAAGATCATCTACTCTATATTATACCGCAAACCTAAGCGCGCAGACATATACTGGTTTGTGCATGTGGATGTACTGGATGATCCGTACACTATGGAATATTCAGTGCATACTATAATACCTAATGAAGTGATACGCGTGGAGTTTCGACTGGGCTTCCGTGTGGAGCATCGCATACAGATGATGTTCCGTAAGGTGGTGGAAGAAATGGTGCACAATAAGGAAGTAAACATAGTGAGCCGCTATGAATCGCTGAGCAAGAATAATGTGATGGGAGATTTCCGATTTATAGTAATGGAGAAATTCCTGTCGCGTGATAATGCACTTCCTTTGTGGCAAAGGCTGATGATGCGCGGCTACTTCCTGCTGAAGAAATTCAGCCTGTCGGAAGAAAGAGGTTTCGGCCTTGATCCGTCTGATGTGACGCTGGAAAAGTACCCGATAATAGTGTCTACTATACCGGACACAAACCTGAAGAGAATAGAAGAAACTAATTAATAATATAAATGATATTAAAAATGCCCGTCATAACTGCCGGGCATTTTTCGTTATAGTATTTCGTTAGTCATTCCCTAAACCGATAACCTGGTGAAGGGAAGGAATTTCAATATCAGTAAAGCCTTTCTTCAGCAGGCGCTCGCGGAAATTGACCTGCACATCATATTCGCCGTGGACAAGGAACAGCTTGCGCACTTGCTTAGGGTCCTGGCAAGAAAGCCACTGGCTAAGATCCTGATAATCGCCGTGCGCGCTTAAGCTTTGTATCACCCTCACCTCTGCCTTTACATCATACGATTCGCCGTAGATAGTAACATGATCGGCACCATTGCGCAGCCTGCCGCCCAACGAATGCGGCTCGCAATAGCCTACTATTAATATGGTACTATCCGGGTCATCAATATGGTGTGCTATATGATGCTTTACCCGGCCAGCCTCTGCCATGCCTGATGCAGCAATGATAACACAAGGCTCTTTGCTGTCATTAAGCGCAATAGATTCTTCTACAGACTGCGTATAATGCAGCCCTTCGAACTTGAAAACGTCCTGGTCTTTTTTAAGCAGGTCCTGCACATCTTTATTAAAGCACTCAGGGTGATTCTTTACGGTTTCAGTAATTGCTATGGATAATGGGCTATCTATATAATACGTGAATTTTGGCAGCCTGTTTTCTGTTTCAAGCCTGTTGAGGAGATATAATATCTCTTGCGTACGGCCTAAACTAAATGCAGGAATTATGAGCTTGCCCCTCTTTTTAACACAAGTATCTTCTATAGCCTGCAATATATAATCGGTAGCAGTTGTTACCATATCATGCAGCTTATCGCCGTAAGTAGATTCTATAAGAATATAATCAGCCTGTGGAAATTTTTCAGGAGAATGTAAAATGAGGTCTCTGTATCTACCTACATCGCCGCTAAAAGTTAAGCGGTATTCTTTACCATTTTCGCGCAGCTTCAGATTGATAGCCGAAGCGCCTAGTATATGACCACAGTCTGTGTAAAGTAATTCTATATCATCATCTATTTTAAATGGTTCACCGTAATCAACAGTCTGCAAAAGCGGGAAAACGGCCTTCGCATCCTCTTCGGTGTATAAAGGTGAAACCAATTCACGGTTTTGCTTTTCGCGTGTTTTATTTACATACTTCACATCCGACTCCTGTATATGAGCAGAATCGAGGAGCATTATTTTTATGAGATCTGAAGTAGGTGTGGTACAGAAGATCTTGCCGTTATAACCGTCTTTTACCAACTTGGGCAAGAGGCCAATATGATCTATATGCGCATGGGAAATGATAACATAATTTAATTCCGTTGGCTCAAAGCCCCATTCGCTATTTAGTGTAAGGGTTTCTTTGCCAAGGCCCTGGAACATGCCACAATCTAATAGTATCTTTTTATTTGGGTTTATGTGCAGTAAATGCTTGGATCCTGTAACGGTGCGGGCTGCACCATGAAATGCTATCTTCATTTATTGTATGTAGTTATTACCTTTTAAGATAAAAAGTAAATATTCGGAATCAA
>JAFDXS010000080.1 GCA_018267795.1 Bacteroidota bacterium
GAAACAGTAGCAAACAAATGCACTGTATCACCGGAACAAACTGTCTTATCAGGACCTGCATTTACAAGCGGAGTTGGCTGCACAGTAACTGTAAAGAATGCAGTACTGTCAGGGCAACCCACGTGCTTTGCCGTAACATAATAAGTACGTGATGAGTCGGGAGTAATAATAGGTGCAAGGATATTAGGATTTGAAATACCGTCAGTCGGCGTCCAAGTATAACTATATCTTGGGTCACCTGTTGCATTAATTATAATAGGGGTGTTGCGGCATACAGATGTATCCTTATTAAATAATTGGAAATACTGTAATGCCCTAACCGTTACTGTATCTTTTGTTTGGCAACGTGTTTTACCTGCATACGTTACAGTAACCGCATAAGTCATAGTACTTAATGGAGTAACTGTAGGATTTGAAATAGACGTACTGCTCAGGTAGGTACCCGGAGTCCATTTAAACACAGTGCTGATGCCAGCATCAGGCGTAGTATATGGAGCATTCAATTGTATGGTAGTACCAACGCAAGCTGCAGTATCAGTTCTGTTGTGCGTAGGTGCAGGAACCACTTTTATAGTTACTGTATCTTTATTTTTAGAGCAATATGTATTTAAGGTAGAGGCAACCACATATTGTGTGGTCTTCGATGGTTTGGCCACTGTTATTTTACAGGTTGTACAGCTAAGGCTTGATAATGCATCGCCACCAGGCAATACAGTCCAAACAAAACCACCACCACCTACAGCATTCAAGCTAACAGAATCTCCAGGACATATTGTAGTATCACTAAGAATATTAGTTGATGGCCATACATATATTGGAACCACAAATGTATTAGATATTGGTATCGCTATACCTTTGCAGGTGGAGTCCTTTACGGTAATTGCAAAAACTTTTAAACCCGTGTCAAGTGGACCTGGCGTCCAGGTAAAGCAAGCTCTTATCGAATCCGTGCGCTCACCCGTATAGGTAACTATAGGTTTAGTAGATGTAGAGAAAAGTTTTGTATTGTCTGTTACTACAAGTATCGCGCCCGTATCTGAAGATTGTATATCATAACAGAAGCCAAAAGGAACTGTTGCACAAGCGTTCATCTTTCCGCCGGTGTATGTTGCTCCCGTAATGGTGGATGCAATTGTATTCATCGTCGGGTTCGGGTTATTACATCCCAACACAACCACCTGGATATCACGCATTACAGTACCCACTACCTTCCAGGTACCTGAATAGTTCTTATATTCAGTAACCTTAACAGTTACCACATAAGCCCCTGTAACGTTAGGAGTAAATGACATTTGCCCTGACACACTGCTAAATACGAACGTACCTCCACAGGCTAATGGATTACTAGGCAAAGAATAACCAGTAAGATATGACTCATTGCTAGACGGACCACAGTCGCTGCCGGCAGTCATTGGAGTTATACATTCAAAATATAAAGAATCGCCGTTAGGATCAAATGCACCATTATTATATGTGTAAGGAATATTATTACAAACGTAAGGTACCGGCTTTACCGTAAAGTAAGCCGATGAATTACCTTGATCATCGTAGTTATCAAGAGTGGCTTCAACATATAGGTTATCAGCCGTTATATTTTTTATTGCGCCGTTCCTCGCACTTTCTGTATGTGCAAATGTCCAATGATCGCAACGGGAAGGCAGTGTTACATTTTTCTGGTACCACCATTCCTGGTAACCTGGTATAGTACCACCGTTACAAGCCGTAGGGTGACCCGGACAACCTTCAAGTACTTCAGTACCATTATCATAGCCACCTATTATCTTAAATGTCTTAGTAAGATAAATAGTGTTCTGATAACCGTCACAGTTATTTTGATAACACATGGTTACGCTATCCGGAGTAGGAATACCTGTGCAATCACGATAAAAGTGGTATATGATTGTATAAGTAGAGTCACTCACCCACACGTAGGTCAATTCGGCGCCTGCGGCATGCGAAGCCCTTGCCTTCGATGGCAATAAGGTTAACAGTGCAAAAAACACTAATAGGAACGGCGTTAACTTCTTCATTTTTTAGAATGATTTAACAAATGCTAACAAATATAATTATTGCGAACTAAAACTCAAGCAAATTGAATAAATTATTATTTAACAATTTAGCCTGATTTTTTCACAACCTATTACAATAAGACATAACCCCTTATTTAATGGTTGGGGAATTGCCACATTTTTTTTACCGAATCAGTTACATTTTCCATATTTAATTCATACATACACTTAAAGTGGCCTTCAGGACAGCGATTATAGCCCAATTTACTGCATGGATGGCAGTACAGCCCCTTTTTCTCCATTACCACAGACTCTCTTGCCACGATCTTACTCATATTGTTAAATCCATAATATGGAAACATACCCATTGCAGGGCTTGTATTGCCCCATAGCGAAATTATTGGCTTTTTAAAGGCCGCAGCTATATGCATCAGGCCAGTGTCATTGCTTACCACCACTTTAGCATGCTTTACCAGCCAGGCTGATTCATTCAAGTCAAACTTGCCGCAGGCATTATAGATCTTTATTGGGTCCTGTGCTGCAATCCTCTCCCCTTCCACCCTGTCTTCAGGCCCTCCTAATAAAATTACGGGATAAGGCACGGACGAACAAAACTTTTGCCATTGAGTTACAGGTAACTTTTTTGTATAATATGATCCACCGATCACAGCACCCGCATAGCCACCCCAGTGACTTACGGGAATATCTTTATTCTCCACCTTCGTAGTCTCAGGGATAAAATAGTCCAGCCCGTGCCCGTCATTTTTTACATCTAAAGCTTTTATCGCGTCAAAATACCGCTCTACGATGCTTTTGTCCGGCATCAGGTTCAGCTTAAAGTTTACAAGCAGCCATTTTCGGAGGTTTAGCTTGGAAAAGGTATAGCTCTGTACATTTAAAGCTCTTTTTACCCTTAGACTGCGCAGATTGTGATGCAGATCTACTACGTAATCAAACTTTTCTTCCTTAAGCTTATCAATTACATCTTCAAGGTCTTCGTGCAGGAAGTGAATCTTATCAATATATGGATTAGCTTCTATAACAGCCTTATACGCTGCTTTGGTAAGAAAATGCAGCTCAATGCCTTCTTTTTGCTGCCTGAGGCAGCGTATTATGGGTGTGGTAAGGACAATATCTCCGATTGAAGAAAAACGGATGACCAATATCTTCATGGGCGTAACCTACAAAAACCCGTGGAATTTTATAAATCTAATACTCGGCTATATATTATTTGGCATACCTGAGCTCACACCACAGCTTATCCCTATTTATCTTAAACATTGCTTTGGCATTGCCGCTAATGCCTATGGTAGCACCTACATACTGCTTTGTATCCGGTAGCGGTCCTATTACTTTTACATAGATCGCCACTTCTGAACTGGGATCATGCACTTTTATAATTATGCCTCTGGGAACACCATTGTAAAATGCATAAAACGCATTTCTGGAGGTGACGCTTTTCATATCAAAAAACACAGCAGGGCCTTTATCTTCAGCTATATTTTGTTCGTTATTCGTTTGCTTAAGATAGAGCTTCACTATTGCCGGGGTATCTATGCGCTTAATGGTATCGGCTGACTTAATAATAGTTGTAGTCACTCCATTTTTAGTGCTTACCTGCTTGTTACCAACATTCTTTTGCTCAGGCGCTGCTGCACCGTAGCCCATAGCCACCGCTTTCTGTTTGCTATTATCTGTATTAGCAGACGGGACTGTAATATTTGTTGCGTCATACATTACCCAACCCACAAACAATATCTGCCCGGCATTGATCCTGGTATCCTGCAGCTTGTTCCATTCCTGCAAGGTACGTTGCGATACACCGGAATACCGACTAAGTTTATAGAGGTTATCCTCACTGGTAGCGCGATAATATAATGGCCGCGCTTCATCGGGATTCACGGGCTGCGATTTCAATAAATTATATGCCCCTGTCGGAATATTTATAAGACTGTTATTAGCAAGAGCACTCTGATAGTTCAATCCATTTACACCTGTAAGTATTGCAGGCGGCACATGAAATCTGCGGGAAAGTGCAAACACTGTTTCACCATTATGCACGGTGTACATAATGAGCCAGCTATTATCTTGAGGAAATACATGCAGACTATCATCTTGTGCAGATGCAGTAAAAAAAACAATAGAAAACAGTACTACCAGAAATGATTTTGACATAATGCAATTTATTATGACGACGAACGAAAAGTACAATATTTATGCCCAATCTGCATCCGTAATTTCCATACGTATGCGCCAGTGTTTCGGCAGATAATTATTTATACGGTTGCCAAGCGATTTTATCCATCCCAAGCCAAGCCCTTCGTAGCTTACCACATGCCAGCCGCGCTCTGAAACTATTAGCGGCATTTCTTCTTTTTTTAGAAACTTCAACGCCTGTTCCTTATTAACTGAAATATAATTCAGCTCTTTAGCTGCATTAACACTCAGCGCTACTTCGTGTGCAGGTATCCATTCTTTTGCTCCGGCGCTGCCAAGTATTAATCCGGCCTTGCGGAGGAATAAATGTTGTTGTAGCAATTGCCAGTCAGGCTCATGTGTAGGGTTCATTGCGCTTACCTGATCATCACCTGTATGTACATATACCAGGTCATCTGCCTGCAACAAATGTCCTGACTGTTGTGCAATCTTTTTATCACTATTGGATTTGAATTTAGCCTGGCGTAACGTTTCAGTACCCTCTTTCTTTCGCAAGGCAGCAATGAAAAACCCTTCGCCCTTAACTTTATCAGGAAAGAAACGATAGCCATTTGCTTTTTGCATAGGCGATATAACACTGACCACGTCAAAACTTTCGGGCACATTGATCTGTATGCTTTCTATATCAAATTCCGCACACAGCCAATCCAATATTTCCTCATCCTCCTGCGGTGAGTAAGAACAGGTGGCATATACCAATATCCCATCTTCTTTTAATGCAGGCCACACATCAGCAAGTATTCGCTGTTGCCGCTGGCTGCAAAGCTGCACATTAGCTTCACTCCACTCTTCCAAGGCACGCTCATCTTTTCTGAATAAGCCTGAGCCACTGCATGGCGCATCTACTACTATTACATCAAAATAACCGGGCAGTTTAGAAAATGTCCTTGGGTCATTACTTGTCACCCACGTATTCATGTAGCCCCAGCGGGTCATATTTTCTTCCAGTATAGATGCCCTGGTACGAATTACTTCATTTGATATCAGCAGGCTGCTGCTGTGCAGCATTGAAGCTATAAGCGTACTCTTACCTCCCGGTGCGGCACATAAATCCAGTACGCGCAGGTTTCTTGTATCTGTTAATACTTGTTGTAATACATATTGCAGAAACATGGAAGAGGCTTCCTGCACATAATAGGCGCCCGCATGATAAGCAGGATCTAAAGTAAATATTGGCCGCTCCGTTAAATATCGTCCCTCCCTGCACCAGGGCACTTGTTCATTACCTTGAAAAGCTGCACTGTGCTTTACGGGATGCAGTCGCACAGAAGTTACCGCAGCTTGCTGATGCGCTGCAAGAAATGACTGCTCATCAAAAGCAGCTATTCCATGCAATTCATTTATCAGCGACTGCGGTAAAACTTTCAAGATCAGTGATATTAAATTTTGAAATCAACACCTGTATAGTTCTGCGGTGTTATGGCTTTCAGTTCTTTCTTTACAGCAGCAGACACTTTTAGTTTCCCTACAAACTCATGAATATCCTGCTTTGTAATGCCGGCCTTACCACGCGTCAGCTCCTTCAGCGCTTCGTATGGCTGCGGGTAGTTTTCTCTTCTCAATATTGTTTGGATTGCTTCTGCCACTACCGCCCAGTTATTTTCCAGGTCTGCAGTGAGTTTATCTTTGTTCAGCAATAATTTACCCAGCCCCTTTTCCAGTGAACGCAGCGCCAGTAAGCTATGTGCCATAGGCACACCTACGTTGCGCAGCACTGTACTATCTGTAAGGTCACGTTGCAGGCGGCTTACAGGTAGCTTAGCGCTGAGATGTTCATATAGTGCATTTGCTATGCCCAGGTTGCCTTCTGCATTTTCAAAATCTATCGGGTTCACTTTATGCGGCATAGCACTTGAGCCTACTTCACCTTTTTTCACCGTTTGCTTAAAGTAGTCCATAGATATGTATTGCCATATATCCCGGCTAAAATCTACCAATATTGTATTGATGCGTTTAAGGGCATCAAATTGCGCAGCTATATTATCGTAGTGCTCTATTTGCGTAGTGTATTGCATACGCTCCAGGCCCAGTTTCTTACTCACAAAGTCATTACCAAATTTTACCCAGTCTGTTTTAGGGAATGCTACATAGTGTGCATTAAAATTACCTGTAGCGCCACCAAACTTGGCCGCAAATGGCACATGCGAGAGTAATCTTATCTGCCCTTCCAGTCTTTCTACAAACACCATCATTTCTTTGCCCAGCGTAGTAGGTGATGCAGGCTGCCCATGTGTACGTGCCAACATACTTACCCCTTTCCATTCTTTGGCCATCTTCTTCAGCTGCAGCACTATATTTTGCAGTGCAGGCAGGTACGCTTCTTCCAGCGCTTCTTTCCACGAAAGCGGTATTGCAGTATTGTTTACGTCCTGCGACGTAAGGCCGAAGTGTATCCATTCCACGCTGTTGCCGGCACCCAGTGCATTCAGCTTTTCTTTAAGAAAATATTCTACAGCCTTGACGTCATGGTTTGTAGTACGTTCTATTTGTTTTATCTGCAATGCATCTGCTTCGGTAAAATCTTCATATATAGCACGCAGTTTAGCCGGCTTCACACTCGATGGCAATGAAATGATTTTCTTTTCCGCCAGGAACAAAAAATATTCTACTTCCACGCGTACGCGGTAACGTATCAATCCGAATTCTGAAAAATATGGGGCTAAAACTGCAAGTTGCGACCTGTAACGCCCGTCAATGGGGCTAATAGCTGTAAGAGCGGTTAATTCCATGGCGCAAAGATAATAAAACCATTTAAGCAGCTATTTCCCTTTCAGAAGCTTGCCGTTTTAAGTTTTCATTAGGAAACCCGTGAACTTAAATTATCGTACATTATATATTCAAACTGTAATATGAAACCATTCACATATTTTCTGCCTTTGGCAATAGTTGCAATAAGCATTGTTGCATGCGGACAAAACACATCAAAAAGAGGAACTTTAGTTCAACAGGCTGCGGCAGATACCAGCATCCCTAAAGATTTGTCTAAATACAGCAAGGCAACGTTTGCAGCCGGTTGCTTTTGGCATGAAGAAACTTTATTTGAAAGTATAAAAGGAGTGGTTACCGCTGTTTCAGGCTATGCAGGTGGTAGCACAAAAAAACCCACTTACGAAGATGTAGAAACCGGCAGTACAGGTCATGCTGAAACTGTAGATATATACTACGATAGTAGTAAGATAAATTATCAGCAGCTATTAAGCATTTATTTCGAAGCACAGGAAGACCCTACGCAGGTAAATGGTCAGGGCCCCGACCATGGCACACAATATCGCTCTATTATATTCTATCGCAACCCCGTAGAAAAACAAATGGCAGAACAATATATAGCCGAACTAAACAGCTCAGGAAAATACAAAGCACCAATTGCTGCAGAAGTAATGCCCTATACTGTATTCTGGCGAGCAGAAGATTACCACCAGCATTATATAGACCACAATGCAGACAATCCTTATGTGGAACAGGTATCAATACCTGATATTCGCCACTACCAGGAAAAGCACCCTGATATGATAAAGCCGGGGCATAGTTTTGCAGGCAGATAATTATACCCTGCCTGCAAAGCTTGTTACTTATATTTCACCTTGTATTTACCCGGATTTTTGAGAAAATCAGCTTTGCATTCTTTTGAGCAAAAGCCTATCACTTTTCCTTTATACATTGTTGTATCTGCTACTTCTTTTGCAGGCATACCACATACAGGGTCTTTCTTATTATCTACTTTTACAGCCTTAGACTCATCATCATGCTGCTTCGTTATTTTTTCTCTGTATGCAGCCACATCAGTTATCACTTCAGGTTGATCACTTTTGGCATTAGCAGTTTCATTGCAACTACTGAACGCAACCATGGCCAGTATTGATAGTATTAATTTTATTCTTTTCATTTTATTAATTATTTTTTGCGCCTTGCTTTATCCAGTTCAGTATCATGGTCACCTGGCTGACGGACAGCTGGCTATATGGCTCT
>JAFDXS010000081.1 GCA_018267795.1 Bacteroidota bacterium
CAAGACTGGGGCCTGGTAACAGCTATATGCCTTTCCTCGATAGCTTGATGGGTCAGTCCTATGTGTGTACGCAGGCATATGCAAATGCCTTGCACTCTGCTGAAGGAATACCTGCCGTAGTAGCCGGGTTGCCATCACTGATGGATGAACCAATATCTACGTCTATATACAGTACGGAGCATATCACGTCGCTGCCGAATGTACTGAAGATGAAAGGCTATAGTTCGGCATTTTATCATGGCGGAACCAATGGCACTATGAGCTTTGATGTGTTTTGTGCTGATGCCGGTTTTGACAAATACTTTGGCCGTACCGAGTATCATAATGAAGATGATTATGATGGTAACTGGGGGATATGGGACGAACCTTTTCTGCAATACTTTGCAGATGGCATAGGCAAAATGCAGCCTCCGTTCTTTGCTACCGTATTCACACTTAGCTCTCATCCGCCGTATAAATTGCCTGCACAGTATGAACAAGTAATACCGGCAGATTCTTTTCCCATGCATCGCTCTATCGCCTATACCGATATGGCATTGCGCAGGTTTTTCGAGAAGGCTGCACATGAGCCATGGTATAGCAATACACTGTTTGTCATAACTGCAGACCATTGCTCGCCAGTAGCCGCTAATAAGTACTATGAAAATAATATGGGGAAATATTCCATCCCGATCATTTATTATGCTCCTGGCGATACCATGCTGCGAGGATATAATAATGAACTTACACAGCAGATAGACATATTGCCATCTGTGCTTAATTACCTCGGCTATTCAGACCCTTTCTTTGCTTTTGGTAATAGCGTTTTCAATAAAGAAGCAAAGCGCTTTACTATAAATTACATAAGCGGTTCTTACCAGATGGTGCGGGAAAACTATTTGTTGCAATCTGTCTATACTCAGCCTAAGGCTTTATATGCCTTTCCGCTGGATAGTTTGTGTAAGGATAACCTAATAGACACAAAAAAAGAGGAAACCAGGCAGGACCTGGATTATCTGAAAGCATTTATACAGGTGTATCATTCGTCCGTTATTCATAATCAATTGTGGCTGGGAACTAAAAAATAATAGAATATCTCTTTTATACTTCATGATACCAACTTACCTTTAAGCACTCAAAAAAATATATTCCATGAATACAGTTCTGGCAATACACAATATTTTTCGTTGGCTCATACTACTTTTTGCACTGCTTACTATTGTAAAGGGGCTAGGCGGCATGAATGGAAAGAAGACATTTACTGCAGGCGATAAACGCAGTGCCATGTTCCTGATGATATGCTGTGATATACAGCTGTTGCTTGGTTTAATATTATATTTTGGAAATCGCTGGTGGAACATGCTGATGAGCGGTACCGCTATGAGTAGCGATAGCAACCGTTTCTTTTCTGTAGAGCACGCATTTGGTATGTTAGTAGCCATAATACTTGTGCACATAGGCTATAGTGCAACGAAAAAGAACATACCTGACGGCTCGAAGTATAAAAGAATGTTCTGGTTTACTTTAATTGCAATGATTGTAATATTGGGCACTATACCATGGCCCGGCGCAGGTATGCATGGCCGTCCATTGTTCCCAGGCATGAGTTAATAGATGATAAAGAAATTTCTGCAACCTTTTTATACAGCTTATGTGGTAGTAACATTCCTCATAAGCTTTTTTATTGCCCTGCCCTTTTTCTTTATTATCAGTATTGGTAACAATAAGAAGGCAAGGCGAGCAACATGGTTTATTATTCACTACTGGGCAAAGGGCTGGCTATGGATTATTGGTATGCCCCTGCGCATATCAGGATCTAAGCCTGATGAAGGCAGGTACGTCGTAGTGGCCAATCATATCTCTTATCTTGATACGGTTGTTATCTTTCCTGCTGTGCCGGGGTATTTTAGAGCGCTGGGAAAGATTGAGATGGCGAAAATTCCATTGTTTGGGTTTTTGTATAAGCAGATAGTATTATTGGTGGATAGAAGTAGCGCGCATAGTCGCTCAAGAAGTATGAGGCTTATGTGGCGAGCCTTGCGATATGAAAGCAGTGTGCTTGTTTTCCCTGAAGGAACATTCAATGAAACCAAGGAGCCGCTAAAAGATTTTTATGATGGCGCCTTTCGTCTGGCAATCAATGCACAGCGGCCAATACTGCCAATCATCTTTCCTGACACAGTTAACCGCTGGCATTATAGCGCCTGGTGGAAATTCAGACCCGGTATAAATAGGGCTATTTATCTGCCGATTATTGAAACCGCAGGTATGACGCAGGAAGATATTGGCAAGCTGAAAAAGCAGGTGTATGAACTCATGGAAGCTGAGCTGAAGAAATATCCCTACAACAAAATTTAATGTTGTATCAGGCAGATAACTCTGCTATCAGTGCATCTGTCTTTGTCTGCTCGTCGACTGGCAAGCAGCGTGTGGCGCTAAGAAAGCTAAGGGCACTGATGAGCTTATTAATATCTGTATCGGTGCCGAGATTACTAATATAGGCAGGCAACACATGTGCAAGCGGTCGTAAATCTTTTCGTTGGCACCATGCATTTATAAGTGCATCGATCACAGGGTGTTGATAGCTTTTAGCACCTGCTCGTTTCATCCCTTCATTAATGCCCGACTTGATCATATCGCCGTACGGATTTAATGGCAATGCATCACCGTATATTGCAGCCTTTCTATAGTGTTCATGCGCCATTGGCAGGTCGCCTAAGGTTTCGTATGATTTGGCAATATTCAGATGCAGAGATGGGTAGTGACCTTTAAAACTGTCATTATTAATGGCCTGCGCATACCTCAGCGCATCCATATTCCATTTAAGATTGAGAATAGGATCTTTTTGATTACGGGCTACATAGTGCGCAGCAGTGAAACGTTCGAAATCATTTGCTGCCAGGCTCCACGCTTTTTGAAAAGATTGCACGGCTTCGTCTATTTTACCTTGTGCTTCGAGCTGCATGCCTGTGGCGCAGAGTTGGATTACAGGATTGTTGGGGTCGAATTTCATAGATAATCAAAGATAAAGGAAAGAATAGCATAGATGTAGGTATTGCGTATTTGTTAAATGTTAGATAGACTTTTTGTCAGTGATCGCATAACCAATTGAATTTGCATACTTTTTGATAACTTTACGTAAATACTTATTCAAACTTTTATGGATTACAATCAAAATCAACAGTTCAGCAATTACACTGTTGTAGATTCTACCACGGGCAACCCTGCTGTGGCATCTAAAACGTTTATGTCAAGCGTATTCCTGTGGATGTTTGCAGCATTGCTTATCTCATCTGTGAGCGCTTATTTATTTGCCTCTGTACCATCTCTTCTGGATACACTTCGCACTATTCATTCTAATGGCAGTACATCATTAACGCCTTTTGGAATGATAGTAACGTTTTTGCCTTTGGTTTTTGTACTTACTATGTCATTTGCATTTAACAGGCTATCTGCACCCGCAATGGTGGGATTTTTTCTGCTATATGCAGCTGTTACAGGTATTAGCTTAAGCTTTATTTTGCTGGTTTATACAGCAGGGTCTGTTATTACTACATTCCTTTCATCCGCTGCTATGTTTGGTGTGATGGCTGTGATGGGTTATACCACTAAAAAAGATCTTACCTCTTTTGGCCGTATTATGATGATGGGCCTGATAGGTATTGTAATAGCTATGCTGATAAATATGTTTATGCGCAGTGAGCAGATGGACTATATCATCAGCATTATAGGTGTGGCTGTATTTACAGGTCTTACTGCTTACGATGTACAGAAACTGAAAAATATAGGTGCAGGCCTGCAATATGAAGGTACCTCAGCCAATGATACCAGGAAGCTGGCTATAATGGGTGCATTAAGCCTATATCTGGATTTCATTAACCTTTTCCTGATGATGTTGCGCCTTTTCGGCAGAAGGACATAATAGTCATTAATCTAATTTTAAATATGAAGGCGCCTCTAAAGGGCGCCTTTCGTTTTTTGGTTTACCTTTGCGCAAAATTTTTTAAAACAACATGGCCTTACAAGTAGGGATTGTGGGATTACCCAATGTAGGAAAATCAACATTATTTAACGCGGTGAGCAATAGTGCTAAAGCGCAGGCTTCGAATTATCGCTTTTGTACCATAGAGCCCAATGTAGGGCAGGTAGATGTACCTGATGAAAGGCTGGACAAGCTGGCAGAACTGGTACAACCACAGCGCATAGTGCCTACTACTATAGAATTTGTGGATATAGCCGGGCTGGTAAAAGGTGCCAGCAAGGGAGAAGGTCTGGGCAATAAGTTCCTTGCTAACATACGCGAGGTAGATGCCATAGTGCATGTGATACGCTGTTTTGAAGATGAAAATATATTGCGTGAAGAAGGGGAGATAAACCCTGTAAGCGATAAAGAAATAATAGATACCGAACTGCAGCTGAAGGACCTGGATAGTGTAGAAAAGAAAATACAGCGTGTAGAAAAGATAAAGAACGATCCCAAGGCTAAGCGTGCTCATGAAGTGCTATTACAATGCAAGGAACACTTGCACCAGGGCAAAAACATACGTGGCCTGGAACTGGAAGGTGAAGATCTGGAGGCTATAGCAGATCTTTTCCTGCTAACGCAGAAACCGGTGCTGTATGTGGCAAATGTAGATGAGGCTGCACTGCTAACAGGTAATAAATACTCTCAGGCACTAATAAAAGCGGCCAATGAAGAAGGTGCTGAAGCTATAGTGATGAACAACTCCATAGAAGCCCAGATATCCGAAATGGAAACAGATGAGGATAAAGAACTGTTCCTTAGCGAATTTGGATTAACAGAACCGGGCTTGAACCGCCTGATACGTGCAGCGTATAAATTGCTGAACCTGATAACCTACTTTACTGCCGGTGTGCAGGAAGTGCGTGCATGGACCATACACCGTGGCTGGAAAGCACCCCAGGCCGCCAGCGTAATACATACTGATTTTGAAAAAGGCTTTATCAAGGCAGAAACAATTTCTTATAACGATTTTATCACTTACAAGTCTGAAGCTGCCTGTCGTGAAAACGGTAAGCTGCGTATAGAAGGGAAAGAATATGAAGTGAAGGATGGTGATGTGTTGCACTTCAGATTTAATGTTTAAATAAACACTAACTTCATTCTCAATAATCATAGCACATGAAATACGAAGCAATAGATCCGAAACTGTTTGTACAGAACAGGCAGCGGTTTGTAAAAAAAATGAAACCCAATTCGCTGGCCATATTCCCTGCTACGCCTACCTTCCCAAAGAGTGGGGATGGTACCATGCCCTACAAGCCGGATGCTGATGTGCTCTGGTTATCAGGTATAGTGCAGGAAAAGACGATAGTAATACTGTATCCTGATAATCCTGATAAGAATATGAGGGAAGTACTGGTGCTGCTGCGCCCTAACGACTTGTTGGAAAAATGGGTAGGGCATAAGCTGCGTAAGGAGGAGGCAACAGCTATATCAGGCATAAAAAATGTACATTGGCTGGATGGTATAGATACCATGCTGCAGGTAATGATGAATAGTGCAGATACTGTATATCTGAATACTAATGAACATAACAGGCTGGATACGGAGCTTCCGCGTATAGATTTGCTGTTTGTTGAAGACCTGATGAAGAAATATCCGCTGCATCATTACGACCGTGCTGCACGCATAATGAAGGAACTGCGCTGTATAAAGACCAAAGAAGAAATAGCTGTAACACAAAAAGCTGTTGATATAACTGCCAAAGCATTTGACCGTGTGCTGAAATTTGTGAAACCCGGTGTGATGGAGTATGAAATAGAGGCAGAAATAACCCATGAGTTTTTGCGTAATCGTGCTACAGGCCATGCTTATGAATGCATTATAGCATCAGGCGACAGGGCAAGAACGCTGCACTATATTGATAACAACGAGGAATGTAAAGATGGAGAGCTGATACTAATGGACTTTGGGGCGGAATACGGCAACTATAATGCAGATATGACCCGTACCATACCGGTAAATGGCAAGTTTACCAAACGCCAGAAAGAAGTATATAATGCTTGCCTGGAAGTACATAACTACTGCAAAAAGATACTAAAGCCCGGACTGAACCTGCAAGACTACATAGCCAAGGTGAACCAGGAGATGGAACGCCAGCTGCTGAAAATAGGACTGATAACCAAGAATGATATAAAAAATCAGGATCCGGCGAACCCGGCATACCGCAAGTACTTCTACCATGGTGTAACTCACTTCCTGGGGCTGGTAGTGCATGATGTTGGCTCTTATACCGACGAAGTGAAGGAAGGAATGCTCTTTACTGTAGAGCCGGGAATATATATAGAAGAAGAACAGATGGGTATACGTATAGAAAACAATATATGGATAACCAAGAACGGCAATATAGACCTGTTTAAAGGCATACCTATAACTGTAGAAGAAATAGAAGCTGCTATGAAGCAGAGAAAATAATTGGCAAAGTAATTGCGTTAGTATAGCCGGCCGTCAGGCCGGCTATTTGTTTATAACAAATCATATCTTCGTAACGAATACCTACATGATGAAAAAGATACTGTTATCTGTATGCCTTTTAATGCTTGCCTGTGGGATTGTTAATGCCCAGGAATTGTCATTTAGATTAGGGCTTGGGTATGCATTCCCTACTGCCAGCCAGACGCTTGGCCCTGACGGTATGCCCTATAGTGGCAATGTGACTAACTCTACTACAGGAGGTAATTCAAGCTATAGTGCTAAGCGAGTATCATTCTCCTCAGGTTTGAAATTATCAGGTGGGCTGCAATATATGTTTACAAAAAACATAGGGGTTGCAGCAGATATAAGTGTGGGACTGGTATCTCAAAAATATGTTTTGCAGGAAAATAATGGCACAAGTATAGCGGGTAAGTATAATGGCTCTGGTAACATTGGATCAAATTCGTCGGATAATACATATACACGGTATGCAAAGCTTCCAGTCATATTGCTTCCTTCACTTATCATACAAAGCGGTGGCGATAAACTCAATATATATGCAAGAGGGGGGGTAGCTTTACCACTTTCTGCACAGGTAATATCGGAGGAACATGATATATATCAAAATGTGGCCGGAGATGATGAACAATTGAACAAGAATATAAAGACACAGTTCAATTTGGGGTTTGCCGGAGCTTTAGGGGCTGTTTACAGAACCAATGAGAATTTTAGTCTGTGGATAGAAGCGAATTTTATGTCGTTATCTCTTTACCCTAAGGAAGCAGACATTACAGCTCATAATTTTGACGGTGCTACTTCAACTGCGCCGCCTGTACCAAGCAGTAAAATTACCTACATAACCAGTGGCACACCGAACAACGGAGAGCAACTTTCATTCTCTGTACCATTCAGTAACATTGGTTTTATGGTAGGCGGTAGCATTAACTTGGGGAAAAAGAAAATTGTACATCCACATGAGTAACAATTACTCTATAATTGCATACAATGAAGAAATTTTTTACACTCCTTTTGGCTTGCAGCAGCTATTCGCTTTTTGCACAACATGAAAAATTTGCACGTGTAAATGATGTGAATCATTCAAGACACGAAGCAAAGCAAACTGTAACTGATAATACTACTTGGTATGGCCGCATAGGTGCCGGTTATGCATTTACTCAAGCCGGACAAATAAATAGTTTGTTAGGGACACCGTATAGTGGAAATTCAACTTTTGACGCTACGGGACGAACAGAAACTTCTTTCAATTATAAGAAAGCTTCAATGAATGCCGGTGTAAATGCAGCCATCGCAGCTGGTCGTATGTTAGGACCTCATATAGGTCTTGAATTAGCAGTGCAATTCAATGTGGCACCATCTAAATATACTTTCAACGGTCAAAACTTGCCTATAGCTGGCGGTGGTGTTGTTGATGCTACAACTATAAACCAAGCTAAGTTCCCTATTTTCCTTATCCCTGCTGTTGTATTTCAATCGCAAATACATAATATGCTGGAGGGGTATGGACGGTTTGGGTTGGTATTACCCTTGAACACAAAGGTAAATACCAGCGTAAGTACTTATGGGCAGTTGGAATATACTTCTGTTCAGAGTGCCAGATTTAATTTAGGATTCAGCGGTGCATTAGGCTTAAAATATGCCTTGAGAAGTGGCCTGAGAGTGTGGGGAGAGTTTAATGTAATGTCATTATCAGTTTATACCAAAAAAGAAGTTCTTACTGATCCATCCGGATTATCAGTAACGCAAG
>JAFDXS010000082.1 GCA_018267795.1 Bacteroidota bacterium
AGTATTGCAGGCTATGCATTTACGTTTTTCGCAGCTTGATGCAAAGGTATCTTTTGAAGCCAGAGGATATAACTTCACCATACCAATGGACAAGTTGCATATACAGGGCACCTTGGTAAACCTGATCGACAATAGCCTGAAATATGGCATTTCACCCGTTCGCATACATATTGCACTGACAGAATCAAATGGCAAAGTACAGCTTGCACTTACAGATAACGGGCCCGGCATACCTGAAGAATATCATGATAAAGTTTTTGACAAATTCTTTAGAGTGCCTACAGGCAACAGGCATAACACCAAAGGCTATGGCTTGGGCCTTAGCTATGCTGCCCAGGTAATACGCCAGCATAATGGCAGTATTGACATAAACAACATAACCACTGGTGGCTGCAAGTTTACGCTTACCTTCTAAACACCTGCCATGAAAAAGAAAATCCTGTATGTAGAGGACGAAGCCTATTTAGCACGAATAGTAAAGGACACACTGGAGCTAAAGGGCTATGAAGTAATACATAAGAAGGACGGAACGCGCATATTGGAGCATATCAGCACTTACAACCCAGACATTTGCCTGTTGGACGTAATGCTTCCATATATAGATGGTTTTACACTTGCTAATCACATACGCAACATACATTCACAGTTGCCTATTATTTTTCTCACAGCTAAAACACAAACAGACGATCTGGTAAAGGGCTTTTCATCAGGTGGTACTGACTACCTGCGAAAACCATTCAGTATGGAAGAACTGATAGTGCGTATTGAGAATCAGTTAAAACTAATGAACCGTGACATATCTGCAATTCAATCATTGCCAGATGAAATAGCATTAAAGGACTATACTTTCTATCCCGGGCGCTTCGAACTCCATACAACAAAAAAGATCATAAAGCTTTCTCATCGCGAAGCTCAAATATTAAGTCTTCTGTGCACCTACATCAATAAGCCTATAGAACGAAAGACCTTGTTGCATATAGTATG
The DNA here is from genome assembly GCA_018267795.1 of Bacteroidota bacterium. GTDB lineage: Bacteria > Bacteroidota > Bacteroidia > Chitinophagales > Chitinophagaceae > SZAS-30. The sequence continues at coordinate 985 of JAFDXS010000082.1, forward strand.
GGGTGATGACTCTTTCTTTAATTCCCGTAATCTTGATGTCTACATTCGTAAGCTGCGGGATTACCTAACAGAAGCTGAAGGCATTGAAATTGTCACCTTAAAGGGTAAAGGCTACCATTTTGTTGTAGTCTGAGGCTATAGAACCAAACATTCCTTTCGTCAACTTGTCCTCTATCGTATTACTTAACAATTTGACAATATACGCTGCGGGTGTTTCTCTCTGCTATATTTAGTTCTCTGATTTCAATCAGAGAAGGCTCTGACTATTATCAGCCCTGTATTTTCCGGCTCTGGCTAATTTACATTCCGCTACATGTTGTTAAAGCATACAATGATAAGAGATGAAAAACATTTGCTTCTATTTCCAGGTGCATCAGCCCTTTCGGCTTGCCAATTACCATTTTTTTGATATTGGCTCCAATAAAGAGTATTTCGACGAAGAAGCAAATGCTTCTATTCTGCGAAAAGTGGCACATAATTGTTATTTCCCAACCAACAAATTGTTGCTTGACCTTATAAAAGAGCATGGAAATGACTTTAAGGTCAGTTTCTCCATATCAGGCACAGCTTTAGATCAATTTGAACGCTATCTGCCTGAAGTAATAGATAGCTTTAAGGCACTTGCCGAAACAGGGTGTGTGGAATTCTTGGGTGAAACATACGCCCATTCACTATCTATCCTAAAAAGCAAAGAAGAATTCAAAAGCCAGGCACAAGCACACTCAACTAAAATAGAAAAGCTTTTTGGGCAGAAACCAACAATCTTTAGAAATACGGAATTGATATATGCTGATTTTATAGCCGATGCTGTCGCAGAACTTGGCTTCAAAGGCATATTGGCTGAAGGAGCAGCACATGTACTAGATTGGAAAAGTCCAAATTACTTATACTATAGCGCGAATCAACCAAGGCTAAAACTTCTTTTGAAAAACTTTCGCTTAAGCGATGATATCGCTTTTAGATTCTCTGACAGGAACTGGTCAGAACATCCACTTACTGCCGAAAAATATATCAATTGGCTAAACACAGTTTCCCATAAAGAAGAGATCATTAATCTATTCATGGATTATGAAACATTTGGGGAGCATCAATGGCAATCAACAGGAATATTTGATTTCATGCGTGTCCTTCCTTCTCAGGTACTTTCAAATTCAGATTATCAATTCATAACGCCATCTGATGCCGTTAAATATTTGCAGCCTGTAGCATCTATCTCTATGCCGGTACCAGTATCATGGGCAGATGCAGAACGTGACCTATCTGCATGGTTGGGAAATGATCTGCAGGATGATGCTTTTGACACGCTTTATGCACTTGAGCAAAAGGTAAAGATGTGTAACAATAAGAAAATTCAACAGGACTGGCTTTACTTGCAAACGAGCGATCATTTTTACTATATGTGCACAAAATTCTTTTCAGACGGTGATGTACATAAATATTTCAATCCTTATGGCTCACCTTATGATGCTTTTATAAATTATATGAATGTACTTACAGACTTTAGTATAAGAGTAAATAAGCTAGCAGAAAGCAAAGAACTGAAACCTACAAAATCTTTAAAAACCAAACGCAGGTCATCATCACCCAGTGTTAGAACTTCTTATTGATATAAACCAAGTTAGTAAGACCTGAACATGACAGTAGAACCACAACTTAAGCCTGATTATCTTTTTGAAGTAAGTTGGGAAGTATGTAATAAGGTAGGTGGCATCTATACTGTACTTGCCACAAAAGCACAAACGATAGAAAAGGAGTGGCACGAGCGCCTGATAATGGTAGGTCCCGATGTATGGAAAGGAACAGGTGAAAATCCTGAATTCATAGAAGACAAAACACTGTTCAAACTATGGCGGCAACATATAGATGAGGAAGGGCTAAAGATAAAAATTGGCAGATGGAAGATTCCCGGCGCGCCGATAGTTGTACTTGTAGATTTCACTCCGTATTTCTTTGAAAAGAATCAAATTTTCGCCCATCTGTGGGTGAAGTACCAGCTTGATTCCTTAACAGGTCAATGGGACTATATAGAACCCGCAATGTTTGGTTATGCCGCTGGTAAAGTTATAGAGTGTTATTACCGTTGTCACATCAACTCTACAGATAAAGTAGTTGCACTGTTTCATGAATGGATGACGGGAGCAGGGATACTCTACCTGGAAGAAGCGGCACCGCAAATAGCCACTGTATTTATTACGCATGCCACCGTGCTGGGCAGGGTCATTGCCGGCAATGGTTTGCCGTTTTACAAAGAATTTGAAAATTACAATCCTAATACCATAGCTCGGGAGTTTAACGTCATTGCAAAATACTCTCTTGAAAAAGTCGCTGCAAATATTGCCGACTGTTTTACAACTGTTAGCAATATTACTTCTGCAGAATGCCAAAAGTTCCTGGGGAAGCCACCTGATATTATTACCCCTAATGGATTTGACATTTCCATAGTACCGGACAAACAACTTTTTGATAAAAAACGAGCATCTGCAAGAGCGAAAATACTGAAGGTAGCAGAAGCACTATTTAACCAGGCATTTGCACCTGATAGCATGCTTATTATTAAGAGTGGCAGGTATGAATTTAAAAACAAAGGCATTGACCTCTTTATTGATAGCCTGGCTGAGATTAATGACCATTTATCTCCAGCAAAGAATGTCATTGCAGTAATCTTCGTACCAGGCCATCAAACAGGGCCGCGTAAAGAACTACTGGAACGCTTGGTGCAGCCGGACTTTAGTAACCCTATGCCCAAAGAAATACTTACGCATAACCTGCAGGGTGCGGAAACAGATCTCATTTTGCAACGAATAAAACAAGCAGGACTAAGCGAAAGCACCCACGATAAGATTAAAGTAATATTTGTTCCCACGTATATGAATGGTGATGACGGTGTTTTCAACATGAGCTATTATGAATTGCTGATAGGCTTTGACATGGCTGTATTCCCTTCCTATTATGAGCCATGGGGATATACCCCACTTGAAAGCCTGGCATTTCATGTGCCTTCTGTAACAACTAATGTTTCAGGGTTTGGTGCAGCTATTAATAGTTTGCTTCACAACAAACAGAAGGGTATACAAGTCATCGATCGCACCGACGACAATGAACGAGATGTTGTAGTAGCTATTGCTGCGACCATTGATGCATTTTCTAAAAAGTCTGTATCCGATATCGAAGAAATACGTGAAGATGCATATAATATAAGCCAGGGATTTCTTTGGGAAAGGCAAATAAAACAATATGAGAAAGCATACGATATTGCGCTGAAGAAAAGCGAACAACGCGAGGAGCTGTACCGAAATAAACCTCAGGCAATGCCCGCCACTATTCCTGAAGTAGCTGAAACCAAACCGCTATGGAGAAGCATTATTATATACTCCGAAATGCCCGAAAGGCTAAATGCATTGCAAGTGCTAAGCAAGAATTTGTGGTGGTCATGGGATAGTGAAGCGACCTCACTTTTCGAATCAATAGACCCCTGGCTTTGGGAAACTTCTCACTGCAATCCTATAGTATTATTGCAAATAGTAAGTCATACTACATTGAAAAGATTAGAAAGCGATGCAGCATTTGTGTCACGACTGGATGCTGTTGCTGAAAAATTTAACACCTATATGCATGCTGGAAACAGCAAAAAGGGCCCACAAATTGCCTACTTCTGTATGGAGTATGGGCTTCACAATAGCCTTAAATTATATTCAGGTGGCTTGGGTATACTTGCAGGCGACTATCTAAAAGAAGCAAGTGATGCAAACATCAACATAACAGGCATTGGTCTTTTATATAAGAACGGATACTTTAAACAAAGCCTGTCCATACATGGAGAGCAGCTGACTGAGCTCGACACCTTGGATTTTACTAAGCTCCCACTGGAACTGGCAAAGGATAGTGGGGGGAAGCCTTTAAAAATAGCGCTTCCATTTCCTAGTCGCACAGTTATAGCACAGGTATGGAAACTACCTGTGGGCAGAGTCCCCCTATATCTGCTTGATACTTTATTAGCAGAAAATAGTGCAGAAGACAGACTCATTACATCGCAGCTTTATGCCAGTCCTGAAGAGAACCGCCTGAAACAGGAGCTATTATTGGGTGTAGGAGGCATCCTGTTATTAAATGCATTAGGTATAAAGCCTGATGTATATCATTGTAATGAAGGCCACCCTGCATTTCTCAATCTTGCTAGATTGTACAATTTCATTCATGACAACAACCTTTCGTTTGAGGAAGCATTAGAAATAGTAAGAGCGACAAACATTTTCACCACGCACACTTCCCTACCGGCAGCTATAGATAAGTTTAGTGAAGAATTATTGCGGCCTTACTTGTCACATACAGCACAACAGTTTAATATCAGTTGGGAAACGCTGATAAACTTAGGCCGTACCATTGAAGACACGCAGGAGCAATTCTCAATGACTACTTTGGCATTGAAGCTATCCGGAGAAGTTAACGCAGTAAGCAAATTGCATAGAAAAGTATCATGTCTTCTGTTTAATTCCTTGTGGAAGAACTACATGCCCGAAGAACTAAACATAGGCTATGTAACAAATGGTGTGCACTACGCCACATGGACTGCCGGAGAATGGAAAGCCCTTCATGAAAAAGTCTTTGACAAAGAGTTTTTCAACTCAGTAAGCGATGCAGTTACCTGGCAGAAAATATACAACGTGCCGAATGAAGATATCTGGGGCATCCGGAAAGTGTTAAAGAATAAGCTACTTAACTCTGTCAAGGAAAGGCTTAGCGGTATATCTGCATCGCGGCATGAAGGACCACGCAAGCTGGCAGAAGCCATTGTTCATTTAACAGACGATGCATTACTGATAGGCTTTGCGAGGCGATTTGTGAGCTACAAAAGACCAGACCTATTACTACACGACCTTAACAGACTAAGCACTATCATTAACAATATACAAAAGCCTGTATTGCTTTTCTTTTCGGGCAAGGCGCATCCCAGCGACAAGAGTAGTATTGACCTGGTAAAGCGAATAGTGGATATAACTGAAATGCCAGAGTTCAGGAATAAGGTATTCTTCCTGGAAGACTATGATATGAATCTTGCTAAACTACTGGTACAGGGTGTGGACCTATGGATTAATGTACCTAACCGGTATATGGAAGCATCCGGGACCAGTGGTATGAAGGCCATGCTTAATGGAGTTCTAAACTTCAGTGTGCTGGATGGATGGTGGGCTGAAGCATATAATGAGCATATAGGCTGGGCACTTGAAACTGAACCATCGTATGAAAGGCAGGACTACCAGGATGAGCTCGACTCTGAGAACCTGTACAGGACGCTTGAAAACGAGATCATACCTCTCTTTTTTGAGCGAGATGAACATGGTATACCTGTGGGGTGGGTAAAGATGATAAAAGCCTCAATTGCTGCTGCCCCCACCTACACTATGGGCCGCGTACTAGGCGAATACCAAAACAACTACTACAATAAGCTGCATGAACGTGGCAGAAAACTTAGTGAAGAAAATTATTGCCTGGCCAAGCAATTAGCTGCATGGAAAAAGCAAATGCTACTGCGATGGAATGAAGTAGATGTGATATCTATAAGCTCGAACATGGAGCATGCTGATAAGAATATTGAAATTAAGATTGTGCTTGATATAGGTGACCTTAGTATTAACGATGTAGGCCTGGAGATAGTTTTCCTTCGTAAGAATGCAAAACGGGGGGAAAACCTAGAGCTTACTAAAGAGCTGAACGCAACTGAGATAAACAGAAGCTATGTGGTATATGAATGCAAAATGCCAGCATTGCAACCAGGTGCATTTGAATATAGCTTTCGTATTTTCCCTAAGAACCCTTTACTTATTCATAGACAAGATTTTGGATTAGCGAAATGGGTGTGAACCTTATAAGATATAATACAGGTAGATAAAGGCAAATGGTGCCGAACCTATTAAACTATCGAACCTGTCGAGGATGCCGCCGTGGCCGGGTAAGATGGTGCCTGAGTCTTTTACGCCAGCCGTTCTTTTGAGCATTGACTTGGTGAAGTCGCCAAGGGTGCCGCTGACATTGATAATAACAGCCAGGCCCAACCACTGGCTTAACTGCAAATAATGAAACAGCAAATAGTTCACGCTGCCTGCAAGTAGTGCCAGCAACAAACCACCTATGCTACCTTCCCATGTTTTGTGGGGTGATACGCGGGGGAAGAGCTTGTGCTTGCCTGCCATGGTACCAGCCAGATACGCACCTGTATCTCCAAACCATAGAATGATAAAATAGGCCATTATCATAAGCGGCATGTATTGACCAGCCTGGAAGGGCAAAAAGCCAATGCATAGGAAGAGCGACAAGGGTACACTTATCCAAATAAGGCCCATAATACTAAGTGCGATATTCTGGAATGGGTTAGGCTTAGCTCTGAACAGCTCGATGATGAACATAAACGGGATGACCGGGATGATCAGCATGAGTATAGACGCATGGTATAGCTGCTCTGTAAGGAGCCAAGAGATAAAGATGAATAAAGCGCCTATTACCTGACTGGGCAACTTTTGGATAGAGACACCTGTGCGGTCTATAAGGCGCTGGTATTCAAGTATGGCCAATTCATTTATTACTAACAGCAACAGCAGAAAGCCATTACTACCTACAAATATCATTGCAATGATAACACCAATTAGCAATGCACCTGTAAGGCTGCGTTTCAGTAGTTGATTTTCTTGCTGGGCTTCTTTCATGTTACAGGTTATTGTGTACCTAGTGTAAAAATATCCGGGTTGCGGGCTTTAAATGGTGACATAAGTCAGAAAAGAATATGATTGCTATCAACTCTCGTTGTATGGGGAGGAGAGGAAATGTCCCATTGGTGTAATTAAACAGTTTGAGACATTTGGCTTGTCGTTTTCGGCTGCAATGCTTTGCTGCATTGATTGGAGAGAAATTTGGCAAATGTCTCATTTTGTCGCAAAATGTCCCAAAATGTCACATTCTTTAGCCATAGGTCCGCAGGGACAGTTCATTACTTAAGGGGTGGGTTTACAGTATGTCTAAGAACTTTATGCATGGTTACCTTAATGAGACCTATAGCATGTGCCTGGCGGATGTCTCCCTTGCGGTCGACATGATTGCCTTGATCCGGCAAGGTACTATTGTTAACATAGGGTATACAAATAAAGATGTCC
>JAFDXS010000083.1 GCA_018267795.1 Bacteroidota bacterium
CAGGATATACGTCGCGGGCGCGGCTTAGATGACCATTGCCCGTGCCTTGTATTGCAAATAAAATTTTCACTGTATTGATTTATGCTGCTTCTATATTGCCTGCTTGTAAAGTGCCATTGCCTGATATGTTCAGCTCCTGCATGAGGCTGGCCATCATTTCTTTGGCAGAGTCTTTCTTGTGCTGCTTCTTTTCTATATCTATGGCTTGTGCTACAAGGTCATCGGCATAGCGGTATATGCTCCACGCACCCTGGTTATACTCCAGCGCAGTAAGATTTTCTATCCAGTCGCCGCTGTTCATATACACTACCGAGCCATTTTTTGTATCCATGGTCTTTATTTCCGGGTGGTGTATATGCCCGCATATCACGTAGTCGTATTTATTCTCGGCAGCTATCTCGCAAACGGTATCTTCAAAATTGTTGATAAACTTTACAGCGCTCTTCACACTGTTTTTCACTTTCTTGGAGAGCGATATTTTACCTCTGCCCATTTTTTCAGAGAAGAAATTCACAAACCTGTTTATCAGTATCAGCGTGTCATAGCCTATAGCACCCAGCTTTGCCAGCCAGCGGCTGTGCTGCATTACCACGTCAAACACATCACCATGGAAGATCCATACGTTTTCGTTGTTTATCTTCAGCGATAGCTTGTTGGTGATCTTGAGCGAACCCAGCTTAAAGTCTTTAAAGCGGCGCAGCATTTCATCATGGTTGCCCGGTATGTAGTACACAGGTACCTGCTTGGCAATGAGCCCTACCAGGTGTTTTACCACCATCATGTGGGTGGATGGCCAGTAGCGTTTTTTAAATTGCCAGATGTCTATGATATCTCCGTTAAGGACAACGGCTTTAGGCTTGATACTTTTCAGGTACTGGAGCAATTCGCGTGCGTGACAACCGTAGGTCCCTAAGTGTATGTCCGACAGCACTACAATATCCACTTCTCTTTTTGACATGCTAATTGCTTCGACGAAGCATTTGGTTATACAAAGGGACTACTTTGATATAACCCTAATATTACGTACACATTAATTTAATATTAAGTCGAGTATTTTAACAATATGTAAGGGAAATGACGGATGTAGGTACAACATTACAGCTCCAGCAGGCGATGCTGTATGTTTACATTCATGATGCCGGCGAAGAGCAGCTCATTCGTTTTGGCATCGAAGAAGTTGACGGGCACAAAAAAGTTGCCATTGGTATCTATCGCTTCGCCTATATGGGCTATTATAGTCTTTACTTTTTTATGCCGCTTGTCTTCTATATAGGCATGACCGCGCAGCAGCAGAAAAACGCCCACATCTTTTTGCATTAGGGGCTGCAGGTTATTATGGTATTCCATATCGCGGGCTTCCAGCTCTGTCTGGTATAGTTGATTTGTATCAAGCCCTGATGTGCTGTCGTATATTTTAGGGTCGCTCTCGTGCAGGTAGCGCATAGTTTCATTAATATCCCTGATGCTGAAAAACAAATGGTACTCATGAAAGATAACATGCATCTGCGTCTTGTGCCACATCTTCACCAGCTTTATCTTTTGCTGGGCGGCACAGGAATAGGTAACGAGAATCAATAATAAAAAACATGCTATTCTCTTCATAGCATTAATTATTAAGGAGCTATTATAAAGATAACATTAACTGCCCGTTATACATAGCCTTTAAGTTGTCCTACCTGGCTACTATAAAAAGGTAATCACCAAGATCATTTTCGTACTTCTTTATAATGTTAGTAATTTCTCCAGAAGCTATGTCTGTGCGCAGTTTTTCCAGACCATCTGCTATTTCCTGCCCATCGGGCGCCAGTCTGAAAGCAGACATTCCATCCCTGGCTTCCTGCTGCAGGTACATTTCAGGCTTGTGCTTGTGGGCATACATAAAATGGTCCTGCAGGTCTTCTTTTGTGTAGTATAGCTCCGTTTCCGTGGTGCCGAAGCCTGCCTCTGTCAGTATATCCTTCATTTCATCAAGGGTAGGCACAATAGAGGCAGCCTGGGTTATCATGCGAGGAAAATAATGATGTAGCCAGTAATTCATTGTTTGCTGGGGTGTAAAGGAGAAGAACACCAGCCTCCCACCGGGTTTTATTACCCTTCTCAGCTCATTCATTCCTGTCTGCCTGTTACTCCAGTGATGAATGGTAAGTATAGCCATGGCGCCGTTAAAATACCCTTTAGGAAATGGTATGTCATGCGCATACGCCTTTATCAATTCTGTATTCAGCTGTTTACCTCTGGCGGCATCCAGCATTATATCAGAAGGGTCAATGCCCTTCATATCCAAACCTTTATTTATCATGGCTTGCAGGTAGTTACCCGTGCCGCAGCCAATATCCAGGTAGATACCATTCTCCTCAGGCAAAAGAAGTTGATAAAGTCGCTCTGCTATGTAGGGGTCTGCTTTGCGCGTGGCATTATATCCCTGACCTATTGTATTATATATCACTTCCATAGAAAATTCTTTAAAAAAGGCAGGACGGCGGAACATCCAAAGATAATACACCTTCACATTTATCGTTATCTTTTAAATCCTTGCATGAACAGGCATATTTTATTTATTCTTCTGATGTGCTTTTGCAACAATGTTCAGGCGCAGCTGGACCTATCTGCAGGGCCGCAAACAGGCTACCCACTTTTATTCAACGGTCTGAATAAGGCCGGTTATACACAATCTGTTTCTGTAGGCTTTGGCGCTACGGTGGCTTATAAGTTTGGCAATTCGTATTTTTATCCTGCTCTTTCAGCCAGTGTATCCGCACTTACCTTACCCGTAGCCCGATCGGATGGCTTTGTATGGAGTAATGAGTTTACGAAAAGAGATGTAATGCTGAATCTGAAGCACGGGAGCCTGCTGAATAATACTGAAATAAACTGGTATGCGGGAATAGGAGTAGCATTTGTAAGTGCGGATGCAAGCAGCCTTAGTGCAACAAGTGGCAATTATCGTGGCAGTGTGTCAGATTCAAGCAAATATGAAACCGCATCTGCGGCAGCTGACATAGGATTCGATTTCAGGTTCAGATTTTCACAAACTAATCCGCATTGGTTGTGGGGTGCAGATGCCAATTTGCAGGCCGTATATATAACGGGCGAGTACGGGCACTTTTATATAAATAGCGGGAATAGCATAACCAGGACCGATATCAACGGCATTTTGCTATCAGGTACATTAAGTGTAAGTATAATATATCGGATAGGGAAAACCGACCAATAGGTAAAAAGATGCCTGTTAACTGCCAGTGAAAGGAATTATATCTTTATTTTGTTCCTCAAATGAGTCCGTTAAAAAGTTTTGCGAGTGACAACTATGCAGGCGTATTGCCTGAGATAATGGAAGCCTTACACCAAGCTAATTATGCTCATGACCGTGCCTATGGTGCCGACGAAATAACGCAGCATGCCATAGAGCTTTTCAAACAGGTATTTGATGCTAATGTAGATGTGTATTTTGTGTTCAATGGCACAGGGGCTAATATCCTTAGCATTAGCGCTGCTACGCAATCTTACAATTCTGTACTGTGTGCAGACATCTCTCATATCTATAACGACGAATCTTCGGCACCGGAAACCTTTACCGGCTGTCGCTTCTTTCCGCTGAAAAGCAATAACAGCGGTAAGCTGGAAGCAGCTGTGATACAGGAGCGCTTAATAAGAAAAGGTGATGTGCATTACCCGCAGACTAAGCTGATATCACTTACCCAGTCAACCGAATACGGTACTGTGTACAGGCCTGATGAAATAAAAGAAATAAGCAAACTGGCTAAAGAACATGACTGTTTTCTGCATGTAGATGGCTCCCGTTTTTTTAATGCAGCTGCCAGCCTGGATTGCGACCTGAGAGATATAAGTACCTATGTAGGCGTAGATATACTATCGCTGGGCGGTACCAAGGCCGGTATGATGTATGGCGAAGCTGTGGTGGTATTTAACAAAAAACTGTCTGAGCATATAGCTTATAAGCAAAAGCAACTAATACAGCTTGCCTCCAAAACCCGCTTCATAGCCGCCCAGTTTGATGCTATGTTGCGCAATGAGCTATGGCGCACATCTGCCAACCATGCCAATGCTATGGCGCAGTTGCTCTATAGCGAGCTTTCCAAATATCCTAAGATCACCGTTACGCGTCCAGTGGAGGCAAATGTGGTATTTGCAGAGATGCCGGCAGACTGGATACCACAGCTACAGGAGAAGTTCCCCTTCTACGTATGGAAGGAAAATACCAACGAGGTACGCCTGATGTGTGCTTTTGATACCAACGAGGGCGATATCCAGGCGTTTTCTAATGCTATTAGCGCTTATAGCGGCATTATTTAACTTTCAATTACGCTATTTCTTAAGCGTTTGTTAATGAAAGCTAAACCGCCGGTTAACAAGGCCTGAAAACTTTCCTGTTCTTATTTGGTGTTGCATTTTTGTATCGTTAATTGATTTCAACAATTAAGCATTCGCCAAAATGAGAAAGATCATATTGTTCATCCTAATCCTAAGTTCCTTTGCCGGAGCAACCTTCGCCCAGGGGCGGCCAAGCTCTGCCTCAAGCACCAGCGCCCACCAGCGAGTAAGCGTGCAACTGAACAATATCCTTGAATTTACTTTTACTAATACCAACAGCAACAAGGGCGGTATAGTGACCATACCATTCTCTACCATGCACGACTATACGCAAGGGGTTTCCACAGGTGAGCAGGAACTGAGAATACGTACCAACAAAAAATTTGCAATAGGTGTAAAAACAAGTGCATCTTATTTCGATTATTCAGGCGCACCGGGTACAGCTGGTACCGCAATGCCTGTAGATAGTGTGCTGGGGGTAGAAGTAGCTTCTAACCATACAGGCGGGCAAGTACTACCACCTTTCGGCTCCGGCAGGTATGTATCCCTGTCATCGCGCAACCTGGATATTGTAAATAATGGCAACCTGGGATCCGACCAACGCTTTTCAGTAAAGTATAAAGCTACACCTGGCATCAGCCACGGTACAGGTACCTATACAGTAGATGTGATCTTTACCGCAACACAGCAATAATATTTTCATAGTAATCATAGGTTTTAAGTTCCTTAGTCTTAGGGAACTTTTTTTATTTATGAGCCGATTAACAGCTATTGAGCTGCACAAGCTCTATCTCTATTAGCTTTCTTCTGCTTTATCAGTACCCATATCAGCATCCCCAGGCCAATGCCCTGACCGAAGCCCATTAAAAAATCTGGCATTGCAGGAAACATGAGATGCAACGCGGGTGTAGTAGTAGCAAGCAGGCAGCCGATAGCAAATAGTATTCTAAGGCGTTTTGGCATTCTTTTCATATTCTATTTGATTTTTTATCGTTTTTAAAATTGATCGGCAAGGCGTTTCATTTCTTTAATGGTTGCGTCCAGTTTCTTTGCCTGCCGCTTATATACACGGGGGCGCACGACAAGCCACATAACTAATATGTATAGCAGCACAAATACATAAGATGCAAGCAGCAGCCACAGGTATAGGCGAACCCCCTCGTATATATACAGCAGCAAGCCCAGAGAAACCAATGAAAGACCGATCACTTGTGTTTTGCGGTAATATTTTGCCCGGTTTATCTTTACCTGCTCCAGGTAGGCGATAAATTCTTTATTCGACAAGCTTTTCAAATTGTAAAGGCGACCTATAGAGCCGATATTGGTAAAGACGAGTATAAGTCCTGCCCCTATGATGCAGGCTTCGCCCAGGCGAGTGCTGATCATTACAGACTTATACAGGAAAACTACTGATATCATTACTGCGGTAAGGAATATAGCAGCAAGGATCAACGCAGCTTTCTTAATGAGCTTTTGGCTGCGATATTTGCATATAGCACGCATTATTGTCGCCGTATCGGGAAGACCGCTAGTATCTGCGCTAAGCCATATCTTTTTTAAATCATTCAAATTGTCCATGATCTCTAAATTTTACGGCCAACTTTTCTTTTATCCTGTGTATTTTAACCCGGGTGTTTCCTTCCGTAAGGCCTATTATAGTCGCTATCTCAGCCTGCGGCAGGTCTTCCAGCAATAGGGATATGATGATCCTTTCTGTTTCTTCCAGCTCCGCAATGCATTTATATAAAAAGGCCAGCTTCTCTTCCTGTGTTTCTTCATGTGGCAGGGGAATGTCAAAAGGCAAATCTGTGGTTACCATACGTTTTGATTTCTCCAGTGCGCGCAGGCAGTTATTAGTAGCTATGCGCAATATCCAGGTGCTAAGTTTTGACTCGTTCCTGAACGAAGAAAGGTTTTGCCATACTGCTATAAAAGTTTCCTGCGTAAGGTCGCGGGCCTGCGCAGGGTCATTGATATAACCCATGCACACCCTGAAAACCTGGGGCGAGTATTGCGTATATATTTCTTCGAAACTTTGCTGCACAATAATCTTGAATTTAATTACTTATCATGTGCTCTTGTAATAGTAGTAGATACAAGAACTTCAATAATGTTACAAGTTTATGAAAGTATTTATCCCTATTTGTATAAGCGACAAGCATTTTTAAACATATATGTCTAAAATTAAACTTCTTAAATAAACATTTATGTTTAAAAATAATTTGCAAATTTAAATATATACGTTTAAATTTGCTTTAATGCGTTTTTATGAAACAAGAAAATAGTCGGTTAGCCATTAAGCAAATAGACAAAAAAATAAGCTCTATACAAGCCTTTGAAACGTTACACTTTCAAAAAGAGGGCTGGATAAGGACATTGCGAAATATTCTCAATATGTCTATGGAGCAATTAGGAAGAAAAATGTCGATTACAGCTCAGGGCGTCAAAAAAATGGAAGGACGTGAACAAGAAAGAGGGATCACTTTAAAATCATTGGATGATGTTGCCAAAGCAATGGATATGAAGCTAGTTTATGGTTTCATTCCTATTGACGGTTCTTTAGAACAATTGATTGAACGCAAAGCAAAGGAAATGGCGACGAGAATAATAATGCGAACATCCAACACAATGAAATTAGAAAATCAGCAAAACTCCAATGAATATCAAAAAGCTGCTATCGAAGAACTTGCTGATGAGTTAAAAAGAACAATACCCGGTAAACTATGGGATTAAAATTTGAAATGCACGAAGATGGCCAAACACCTTTGGATGAAGATGAAAAAGAAGGACTTTTATTCCCTTGGATTAGTACAAAAGGTGAGCTGGATGAAGCAGAGCAAGCCAATATAAATAAAGCTTTTCTTTGGGTGGCTGAACGGCGTAAAAAATTTAATGCAGCAGAGGTGATAACAGAAAATTTTGTGCGCAATCTGCATAAAAAAATGTTTGGTGATATATGGGCTTGGGCAGGAGAATATAGAGTGACAAATAAAAATATTGGTGTAGATAAATATCAAATAGGCATATCTCTTAAACAATTAATAGATGACTGCAATTTCTGGATAGAGTACAAAACCTTTCCCGAAGATGAAATTGCCATTCGTTTTAGTCATCGTATAGTGGCTATACACTGTTTTCCTAATGGGAATGGCAGACATTCACGTCTGATGGCAGACATTATCATTGAAAAAATATTCAGCCGCGAGGTGTTTAGTTGGGGAACTAAAAATCTAATAAAGGCTGGGGAAGAACGCGCTGCTTACCTGAAGGCCATTCGTGAAGCTGACACAGGCAATTATTCTTTACTTTTAGACTTTGCAAGAGCGTAAGAATTACGAAGGACGATCTGATATGTCAGATCGTCCTGTACAAACGATATGCTGATTAATTACCCGCCGGCTTAGTACCCATTATCTCATCTATTCTTTCTTTTACTTCTGCTGTTATTTTGGGATATACTTCCAGCGCTTTAAGATTTTCTGTTAGTTGTTGGTCTTTGGTAGCGCCTAGAATAGCTGTGGTAACATTCGGATTGCTGATACACCAGGCTATGGAGAGCGTGGCAAGCGAAGTATCCAATTCTTTTGCTACAGTCTCCAGGTTACGCACACGGGCCAGCTTATCTTCTACCATCATCCTGTCTTTCAGCCATTCGTAGCCTTCCAGCGTCATGCGGCTGCCTTCAGGTATGCCATTATTATACTTACCTGTTAGCAGGCCAGAGGCAAGCGGGCTCCAGATGGTAGTGCCCAGGCCTACAT
>JAFDXS010000084.1 GCA_018267795.1 Bacteroidota bacterium
GGGCTGGCCTGTTCTCAGGCTGGCTTTTTCTTTAAGGAATGCTATGATTAATGATTTGATAGTGCTAACTTTACCCAATAGTTAAAAGTATTTTGACAATATAAAATCAATAATTACTTTTGTAAAAGTTTTCATAGTGATAGGGTTTATAGGGGCTGGCCTGTTCTCAGGCCGGCTTTTTTATTTTTAGCCTTAAATCATTTATTTTACAACAAATTATCACAAACATGCTGAGATGTGTAGGAGCTGCGCTCGTCACGCTGTCATTGTCTTATAGTGCATTAGCACAACCATTGACCGCATATACAGACTTGCAAAATGAAGTAATGGTATGGGATAAAGGCCTGATTCATAAAGTAGATTACTTGCCGCCCACCAGCATGAAAATAGGCCGAAGCGCCATCCCTTACATAGATAATTCCAACTCTTTTAAAATTTATTATAATGGTGGTGTAAAGACCATAAATCCGGGCTTTACCAATGCTTACGAAGCTACTGACAACCTTGTGATGTACCTTAACGCCAAGCAGCTAAACGTATTTGACAGGGGTAATACAAAAATGCTGGCCGGTATTTGCAATACCTATTATCTGGGAGATAGTGTATTATTATACCTTGATGAGCAAAGGAGCGAGTACAAAGTATATTATAACGGACAAACCTATACAGTAGAAAGCTTTATACCTGATAGTGTGCTGGCCAATGTAAAAGTTTCTGACAACGTAGTAGCCTATGATAATTTTGCCAACCAATTTCGTATATTTTATCACGGGGGCATTATTCCGCAGGAGGAGTATCCTGTAAGCAGCTTTAGCGTAGGCAGAAATACAGTTGCCTATGTTGATGCTAACAGGCAGTTCAAAATATTTCACAAAGGGAAAACTTTTGTCATAGACGATTACCCGCCACAAACCTATACTGCGGGAGATAATCTTGTTGCCTTTGTTTCCAATGATGGCTATTTTAAAATATTCTATGAGGACAGCATCAGGAATGTGGGCTTCTTCAATCCTGCTACAATGATGGTAGGGGATAATATAGTTGCATATAAAGATCCCAGCGGTTACTTAAAGGTTTTCTACAAAGGAGATATAACCGATATGGAAACCTATTTTCCTACAGGCATAGTTATAAAATACAATTCATTGGCATACATAAACAGTGCAAATACACTTAGGCTATTTACAGAAGGTGAAGTGTACGACGTAACAAACGCTGATCTGCAAAGCTGGGAGCTGGACTATGATGTAATAAAGTACCAGATAGGGCAGAACATGTTCCGCATCTTTTATAAGGGCCAGGAATATTAATCCATGCCTGCGCTACATATAGCGCTTCACCATACGCAGGTTATGCGTGCGTTTCTTTAGCTGTATGCTGATAATGCCCCCCTGGTCTATGCGGTCTATCACCACACGCCCTATGGAGTCCGCGGCGTGTATAATTGTTTGATTATCCAGTATGATGCCTACGTGTATAATATTACCATCGGCATTATCGAAAAATGCAAGATCGCCACAACGGCTGTTCTGCAGGAAATCTACATCATCCCCTTCCATTGCCTGCTGGCTGGCATCTCTGGGTATGCGCTTGCCACACATTTTATAAGCCATCTGGCTAAGCCCCGAGCAATCTATACCTAATATAGAACGGCCGCCCCATTGGTAAGGTGCATGCATATATTGCAGCGCCCAATCTTTCAGGCTATCGCAATCAAGTTCTGCTTTCTTAAAGTTGATCTTTTTGCCTTTAAACTTACCGTCCTTATTGGCGAGCAATATTTTACTATGCTTCAGTCCCAAAAGCTCGGAGCCCAGCGGTAGTATCATTTCGCTATCCTCAAATATTAATCTATTCGTATGTTTTGTGCAGAGATTGCGGACAGATTTGCGATATTCTTTGAAGGTGATAAATGTCAATTGGGAGATTTTACACCAGCCTTCATAATCATCCCATTCGCCTCGTATGCGTGCCCAATCTTTATCATTTACCTCCAGAACCTCAGCCCTTTCCCCAAAAAGTAACTGATTTACCTGCTCTGCCTTGTGTGAGGGTTCACTGCGCACGGGCATTACAGATACATTGCAAAAAGAATAAGCTAAAACCATTCGTATGAAAATCTGCCCGAAATTACGTTTTCGTTCTCCATCTATACAATATAAATTATTGAAACATATCTGTCTTTATGCATTAGTCAAGTCTATATATATGGGCGGGCTCCCTTTTACCAAAATTCTTATTAACTTAGCAAGTCTAATTTAAGTCCCCAAAATTATAATTTAGTATATATATAGGGCCTTTATTTAATGAATATTTATCAGATAAAAGCTACAAACAACAATTATGGATTCGACAATCATTGCTGCTATTGTCGCAGTGGCAGCTATATTAATAGGTATATTTCTAGGGAAGTTAATCTTTGCTAAAAACACAAAACAACAAGTAGACGAGGCCGAACAACAAGCGAAAAAGATAGTAGAAGACGCTAAAACGCATGCCGAGACACTAAAAGACAAGAAAATACTGGAAGCCAAGGAAACCTTTTTACAGCTGAAGAGTGAGCATGAAAAAGAAGTATTGATACGCACCCAGAAGTTAGCAGAGAACGAAAACCGCCTGAAACAACAGCAACAAAGCTGGAATGACAAAAATGCTGCACTACAGCGACAGGTGCAGGAAAATGAGCAACTGAAAGAAACACTCGACCGCCAGGTGGAGATAGTAAATATAAAGCGCACAGAACTGGAGCGCCACCAGGAAGAGCATATTAAGCGCCTGGAAAAAGTAGCTAACCTTTCTGCCGAAGAAGCAAAAGCTGAACTGGTAGAGGTGGTGAAGGAAGAGGCCCGCACCCGCGCTATGGCCCATGTGAAGGAGATAATGGAAGAAGCGAAGGTAAATGCTACCAAAGAAGCTAAGAAGATAATAATACAAAGCATACAACGCACTGCTGCTGAGCAGACTATAGAAAATGCGATTACCGTATTTACACTGGAAAGCGATGAAATAAAGGGGCAGATAATAGGTCGTGAAGGCCGTAACATACGTGCCTTGGAAGCAGCTACAGGTGTGGATCTGATAATAGATGATACCCCAGAGGCAATAGTACTGAGCTGTTTCGATCCATTGCGTCGTGAAATAGCACGTTTGTCACTACAACGCCTGGTACAGGATGGCCGCATACACCCTGCGCGTATAGAAGAAGTGGTAGAAAAGACTAAAAAGCAGCTGGAAGAACAGGTGATGGAAATAGGTGAGCGCACTATAATAGAGCTCGGTGTACATGGCCTGCATAAAGACCTGGTACGCATGGTGGGTAAGATGCGTTTCCGTTCATCTTATGGTCAAAACCTGTTGATGCACAGTAAAGAAACTGCTAACCTCTGCGCTATAATGGCTGCCGAATTGGGACTGGGACAAAAAGTAGTGAAACTTGCCAAACGTGCCGGCTTACTGCATGATATAGGTAAAGTGCCCGATGAAGAAACAGAACTGAGCCACGCATTGCTGGGTGCTAAAATAGCTGAAAGATGCGGCGAACATCCTGCTGTGATAAATGCCATAGGCGCGCACCACGATGAAATGGAAATGAGCTATATCATATCTCCTATAGTGCAGGCATGTGACGCTATTAGCGGCGCAAGGCCGGGTGCACGTCGTGAGATGATGCAAAGCTACCTGCAGCGCATAAAAGACCTGGAAGGGCTGGCTATGGCTTATAACGGCGTAGAAAAAGCATACGCAATACAAGCAGGCCGTGAACTACGTGTGATAGTGGAAGCAGAAAAAGTAAGCGATGCAGAAAGCGATCGTTTATCATTTGAGATTGCAGACAAAATTCAGAAAGAAATGCAGTACCCCGGTCAGATAAAAGTGACTGTGATACGCGAACTGAGAGCTGTGAATATTGCCAGGTAATTAGCTGGATTATACTATACTTACAAAACTGCAACAGGTACCTGTTGCAGTTTTTGTTTTTAATAATCAGCTAAATAAAGCCAGTTTGATATGAATGTAGAATTACCTCTACACCTATTAATACAATCGAAAAATAACTTTACTATCAATTAATAATATTATCACATCCCTAAGGAATAATTGTGCAAATCATTAATGAAATTACTACTGTTTATAAAACACTTTTATCCACCAAAATAGATTACTGAGCAAAAACTAAAACTATCAATTAGTTTTTGATAGAGCTGACCAACCACAGCTCTATTTTTATTTATCTCGGCAATAGTTTTATTTATAAGGGAACGGTTTTTACGAGATTAGGAATAGCTAATTTTGTATTAAATTATTATTCTATGAATAAGTCCCGAGTTATCATTTTGGGTGCCGGTTTTGCAGGGTTGCAGCTGGCAAGAAGAATAAGGAATGCTGCTTACGAGATAATACTAATAGACCAATATAACTTTCACCAGTTTCAGCCGCTATTTTACCAGGTAGCTACAGCACGGTTGGAGCCCAGTGCTATTTCTTTTCCGCTGCGAAAGGTTTTTCAGAGAGAGAAAAATATTCACGTGCGCATAGCATGTGTAGATGAAATAGATACGCAAAAGCAAGTAGTAAAAACTACAGAAGGCGATTTTGAATACGACCATCTTGTATTAGCCACCGGCTGCACAACAAACTTCTTTGGAAATAAAAATATAGAGCAATATGCTTTCCCGATGAAGTCAACTATAGACGCGATAGCATTAAGAAACAGGATACTGCTGAATTTTGAAGATGCTTTAAATGCCGGCCCCGGCGATATAGAGTCTATAATGAACATCGTGGTAGCAGGTGGTGGCCCTACAGGCGTAGAGCTGGCTGGTGCCCTTGCAGAGATGAAAAAAAACGTGTTGCCAAAGGACTATCCTGATATGGACTTCAGCAGGCTGAATATATACCTGGTAGAAGGCCTGCACAATACGCTGGCGAATATGAGCAAAGCATCTCAGGACAAATCGAAGGAATATCTTGAATTGCTTGGGGTTAATCTGTTGGTAGATACTTTAGTGCAGGATTACGATGGAACGCAAATAACATTTAAAGATGGCAAAACGCTGAAAACAAAAACGCTGATCTGGACAGCGGGTGTAAAAGCGAGTGTGCCAAACGGTATTCCGAAAGAAGTAATGGTACGCGGCGGACGTATACAGGTAGATGAATATAGCAAAGTAAAAGGTCTCTCAAATGTATTTGCAATAGGGGATGTGGCATATATGGAAACAACAGAATGGCCTAAAGGACATCCCCAACTTGCTAACGTGGCCATAAACCAGGCAAAGAATTTAGCGGCCAATATGAAGAACATGCTTCAGAATAAGGAGCTGAAACCATTTAAATATAAAAACCCCGGCACTATGGCAACTGTAGGTAAGCGTAAAGCTGTGGTTGACCTGCCTTCAATTAGTTTCCAGGGAGTATTCGCATGGCTTACCTGGATGTTCCTTCATCTAATGCTGATATTAAGTGTAAAGAATAAACTGATCATTTTTATTAACTGGGCAATAAGCTACTTTACTAACGACACCACGCTGCGTTTAATATTATTGCCAAGCAAAAAGCAGGTAGAGCTGGTAGATGAGCATCATTTTTTTCATGAAGATGCAGTAATAGAGAAGTGATTTTTTGTGCTAAACTTTTTATAAATTTTTTTATAGCTGACCAGATAAAGTTCTAACACCTATTATTAACTGGTAATTAATTTTTATTTAAATATAACAGGGGCGACAGTTAATTGGGTTAAAAAACTGCCCAACCAATAAAATATTTTTGATGGTCTATGATGGTGAAATGCACGCTCAAAAGTTTGCAATAGCTTTTCTAAAATCATATAGCCATGAAAAAATATTTACCCTTCATTGCGGTTCTACTTGTTTCGTTGTTTTTTACTTCTTTTAAAGCTCGCGCCACGCATGCTGCCGGCGCAGAAATAACTTATACCTGGGTTAGCGACTCCACTTATACTGTTGTTTATCATTTTTATAGAGATTGCAGTGGTATAGAAGAGCCGAACGAGGTTTCTGTATGCTATTACAACAATTGCGATGGCTTTCAGAGTACAATCACTCTTACAAAAACCTTTAAAATTATTGGTGGGTTGGATAATGGTACGGAAGTATTGCAAGCCTGCCCTGGTTCTCCGACAACCTGCGCCGGTGGAACATTGCCCGGATATCAGGAGTGGTGGTACACTGCTAACGTAACACTCCCATCGCGTTGCGATCATTGGACCTTTGCACATGGGGAACCATCAAGAAATGATGTTGACAACTTAGTTAGTTCAGGTAGTACTAACCTGTATGTCGAGGCTACATTGAATAATAAGGATGATCAGGGTAATTCATCCGCTTATTTTACGGTGAAGCCTGTTCCATATATCTGTGACAATGTACCTTATACGTACAATAATGGTGCCTTTGATCCGAATGGAGACTCGCTTTATTTTGAATGTATTACTCCGGAGGAAAATGCGTCTGACTGTGGCGGACATACTGACGAAACCTACAAGTCTTGTTGTTCCCTGCCAAGCAACCCTCTAAAATGTGGTGGAACCTTTGTGTTCAATAACAGTACCGGGCAAATGTCATTTACACCCAATGCTACAGGTAAGTACGTAATCACTATACGTGTTTCTGAATATAAAAATATATCCGGAGCATGGGTAAAGGTTGGGTCTGTAATGCGTGATATACAAATAGTGGTACTTAATTGTAATACACCTAGCCCTATTTTAAATACACCTGCATCAACATTAACAGGCGCCACTATGGTAGGAGGTATTATTAATGCCTGTGCTACATTCCCATTCCATTTTTGTTTTGATGTTACTTCAGATAGTAACGCGGTGCTTGTGGTGACAGATAACAGTAAATACTTTACGACTAGCACTAAACCTAGTGTAACGTATGTTAATGAGCTTACTGACTCGGTAAGAGGATGCTTTTCATGGACACCGGGTATAACGGATGTAGGCTTAAAGGTGTTTGCCGTTTCGGCGAAAGACTCGAATTGTGCAGTGATACCTGTGCCGATATCAAATACGTTTGTAATCCCGATCTATGTATGGCCTGTAACTAAAATACTGAATGACACAGTAATATGTAGTGGCGATTCTGTAAAGTTAACAGCCATTGGTGGCGGCGGATTTATATGGAGTGTAGTGCCAGGTGGTTCTTCAACAAGCTCTATGAGCTGTACTAGTTGTACCGTTACCACTGTAAAACCTACCGTCACTACTCAATATATAGTACGTTCCAGCCTTAATCTGTATTGCGATAAGAATAAAGATACGGTTACAGTAATCGTTTTGCCTAAGCCTGACAACAAACGAATTGATACGGCCGCCTGTATTGGAAGTACCATTC
Organism: Bacteroidota bacterium; assembly: GCA_018267795.1. GTDB lineage: Bacteria > Bacteroidota > Bacteroidia > Chitinophagales > Chitinophagaceae > SZAS-30. Next base: position 7,362 of record JAFDXS010000084.1, read on the forward strand.
AGCTAAATGTGACAGCTGCCACAGTACCGGCAGGCGTTAGTACGAAATTTGCGTGGACGCCACCTATGTATCTAAGCAGTGCAACGATTGCAGATCCATTGGTTACACCATTGAGCAGCATGAAGTATCTGGTTGATATCACTTATGGCGGAAAGGCAAGATGTAAAACGGTAGATACCGTAAATGTAAAAGCACTAAATTATTTCCATCTATTTAACCACGATACATCAGTATGTCGCAATACTCTTATTATAGTAAATGCTACAGGCGATCCGGAATATAGTTATACCTGGGCACCCGTAAATGGGGTATCAAATCCTGATATTCTTGCACCTGTTATTACAGCTGATTCAACACGTACTTATACAATAATCGCGAAGCATGTAGGTTGCCCGGATAGTACTGCATCATTTACTGTTACCGTGCAGCTAACACCATTGGTAAATGCAGGTGCAGACAGAACAATTTGTTCCGGTGATACGGTGCATTTATTTGGCACAGTAAATCCGACAGGCAATACATATACTTATGACTGGACTCCTCACTCTGTATTTGATATCTATAACATACTGGACCCTACATTTAAAGGCAAAGCAACAACAACGCTTGTATTCAGCGCTACTACTACTGCAGGTTGTACTGCTTCTGATACTGCTGTTGTAAATGTAGTGCCTGCTGACTTCCTGCATGTTTCACAAGATACCGGTATCTGTCC